>JAFDFH010000202.1 GCA_019309945.1 Deltaproteobacteria bacterium | reverse complement strand
TTCTCCATTAGTTTGTTTTCGATAAAAATTCCGGCGATCGTTGCCGTCAGCACACCTAAAAAGCCGATTCCCAGTACCATGAGGATCATACCCACAATGCGGCCCCCCGTGGTGGCTGGAGAGATATCGCCATACCCTACTGTAGTAGCAGTCACAACCGACCACCAAAAGGCGTCAAAAAATTCCAGTTTTTCTTCAAAAAACCAGAAAGATAAACTGCCCAAAAGTATCAGAGCCACCACGACCAAGGCGACGCGGTGCAGGTTTTCTTTGCGAAGTTGAAAGGCGATCTGTCTTATTGCCAAGAGAAGGGAGTGCATAAGCCCTATTCCGGTCTTGGGTTGTTTATGGTAAAATTGTTATGGTAATGGTGTTTGAATTGACTACCGTCCGATTTTCGGAATATATAAGCCCTATATTACCAATAGTCAACACGAGACCTTTGTAAAACATTGACTTTGGTGCTCATCCCACCTTGAATTTATACGTTAAAGATTGTCTTTCCATCGTTTCATCAGCAAATCAGGGGTCAAGGGACCCATGGCATTTTTATCCAGAAAATCATGAAGGTCATTTTGGTTACCCTGGGCCCACCACCTTTTTAGGATCTCGGGGGCTTCGGGGTGATAAATCCAGCGGGACCCCAAATGTTCCCGGAGAAAGTTTTCCAGCTTGGCCTCGGCCAACCACCCAAGGAGGTAGTCCAGGCCTCGGCCAACCACCCAAGGAGGTAGTCCAGGCTATAGAATTCAGGAACCAGATCAAAAAGGTGGGTATCCGCTTGATAGTAAAAGCCGGTATATTGGGTCATCAATGCTGCATAAGGTTCACCGTTGGAAAGATCTTCCCTTGCAAACATTTCATATTCTACTAAAAATTTTGCAGCGTATCTCCTGAATATTGAAAGATCCTTGAGCACTTTGTAGTAACAAAGTTCATCAGCATCTGTGGATTTTAATCCCAGATACTCGCACAGGAATGGGTGGGACAGGGTAATGTTCTGTAGCAGAAAAGCGTAAGATTCAGATAAGCTGAACGACGTGGCCATGTCGCGATCAATGATGGAAAGTTCAGGTGACGTGAACACGGCTGAAAGACCGTGGCCCAGTTCATGCCAAAGTGTTTCCAGATCAATCCATCCGCCTTCAGGCTGCATGAGAATATAAACCTCTTCAGGCACTTGAAGAACGAAGCAAATGGCCTGAGCGCTTTTGCCCTCTTTTTTTCCCAGTTCCAGATTGAGACCCGGCGTATTTTTTAGATCGATCTTCCAGTAATTAAAAAAAGCAGTGAGGTCTTCCATTGCCCTGTCAGGGAAAAGAGAATCAAATTGTTCGAGCCCCAGAATATTAATGGCATCAAAGCGAGTGAGCGCGCTCAGTGGTTTGCCGAACCGCTTGCGGCTCCAACGCTCCATAGCAGGAAAATAGATCGAATCTGTTTCCGCAAGAAGTTTTTTTAATAATTCGTAATAATGCCGGTATTCAATTCCTTTTTTCTGGTGGCAGTAATCCAGATAATTTCGAAATCCAAGATCCTTGCGGAGGACATCCAACAACATATTCCAGTAGTTGAGGACAAAGGGCTTCAGAAACCTACAGATAGACAAGGTTTCTTTCTGAAGAATCTGCCGTGTTTCATAAGTGCTGGACTTCTGACACCAGGGAATCGTATTGCGAAAGTTGATCTTTTCGCCATCAACCACCGCCGCAGCGCCGTTCATCCAGGTTCTCATCTCGTTTTCATGGGGAAGTAGGATCCGTTGAAGGTAATGGTCAATGAGCGCGTGTTTGAGTCGGGTTCTTGTTGCAGGGGCCTCAATTTGGTCCAGTTGTGCCAGCGTATCAAGGGTTATAAAGTCTTCATAGCCTTCATAAATTTTGTAGGCCTCAAAAGGGACACGATCGCCTTTCCAAAGGGCAAGGGCTTCCAGATTCCATCGGTAGTTGAGAAGGTGGAGGATGTTTTCAAATTCCAATTCGTTGGATGCGTATTTTAACATGAGCTCCCTGTATCACGCTTAAGTTCTTGTCCACGGGTTAATCGGCTGCAACCTCCGCAGACTTTCGTACAAGGCGATGCCGACCACTGTGGACAGGTTAAGTGATCGTATTTCATTTGAAATCGGGATCTGGTAGGTTGACTCCTGGTACATGGCAAGGATCGTCTCAGGGAGTCCCCCGGTCTCTGATCCGAAAATAAGAAACAGCCTTTCCGGAAAAGGCATGGACCAGAAGGGATTGGCCCCTTTTTTTGTAAACAGGGCCACTTCATCTTTTTGTGGCGTCATCTTTTTCTTAAACGATTTGAAGTCATTCCAGACCGTCAGTTTAACTTTGGACCAGTAATCCAAGCCCGCCCGTTTTACTTCACGGCTTTCAAGGGAGAATCCCAGTGGTTTGATCAGATGAAGAAAAGCACCCGCACCCAAACAGGTGCGGCCGATGTTGCCGGTGTTCCAGTGCACTTCCGGTGCAACCAGAACAACATGGCGTTCAGAGAACCTATTTGGACGGTTGGGTGGTAGAATTTCCATATGTGAACATGGAACCTAAGGGGATGATTAGAAAAAAGGCTTCAAACCGGCTTCCCGCAGAATGGACAGTACCTGAATCCCTTTTGTAATGTTCGGCCGCAATTCTTGCAGGCGAACTTCCCCTTTGCCTGCCGCGGGTGAAGTTCTTCCTCCAATTCATGCAACGCTATTTCACACTTTTCGCACATGATAAACGGCTCTCCCTTTTTGATCCTTAAAACGGGCATAAAAAAGATGCTGAAATAATGATCCACCCGTTTAAAATAAGCCTGGGCCAACCCGCATAGCGGGCATCGCCTGGGGATATCATCAAGGATCTTCGTTTTTGGAGAAATACCGGCAATCAGAAACATTTATTAAAAATCTCTAGGCTTGCAGATGATTTCGCGGATACGGATATCAAAAAAATCAGATTGATTGGCCGGTTTGATAACCAGGGCTGCATCCGCACCCCTGCCGGTTCCCCCGATGGAAATAATATCGTTTCCTGAAAGCGCTCCGGCATCCGCGGCCATTATGGATACCTCTACGGCAACCTTGGTTCCTTGACCAAAGCATCTAAGGGTGTCGGCTATCAACAGTACCGGATAACTGCCGGTATATTTTTTGGCGATCGCGCGTTCGACACCGGACAGGGCATGTGTGGCGGTAACGACCGTCACCTTTTTTCCCTCAAGGTCTTTTTTTACATCCGCCGACATAACATTCTCGAAAGGTTTCTTGAAACCGCAGTGATAGGTCACGACGATGATCTTGAAACCCTCGAAGATTTCCAGAGCCTTATAGGCCGTATCCCCTTTTGTGGACGCCAGAACCACTTCGTTCAATCCCAATTCAATTCCCCTGTCAAAGGCGAGTTTCAGTGTCTGTTCCGTATGGGCTTTGCCGGGTTCATCAAAATGCATGTTATCCTCCTTTCCCTAATCGGTATTGCTTATTGTGGGCATGTGCTATAATTTATATTATTTACCGCTCCAGTCAATAGCTTGTTTCCATTTAAAGAAATGGAGGTTAACATGGATAATAAACAGAAACAATTTACGGAGGTATATGCGGATGATAATAGACTTTCACACCCATATATTCCCAGAAGAAATACGTGCAAACAGAAGCAAGTATTTTCCAGGTGAATCGGCTTTTAAACTTTTGTATGATTCTGCAAAGTCAAAGCTTGTGGGCGCCCAAGAGCTGGTCAATACAATGGACGCCCAAGGAGTGGATCGATCCGTTATTTTCGGGTTTCCATGGAAAAATTTAGAAATTTCAAAGAAGCAAAATGACTATATCATGGAATCGGTAGCAAAATATCCGGATCGTCTCATCGGCTTTTGCTGCCTCGATCCATCGGATAAGGGAGCGGAGCGGGAAACCGAGCGTTGTCTTGCAGAGGGCCTTTCAGGGTTAGGTGAGCTCGCTTTTTATGAATCCGGTATCGACGTAAAGGCGATCGAGAACCTGGAACCTTTAATGGAAATTTGTCGCAATCATGATGTTCCGGTATTAATTCATACCAATGAACCTGTCGGTCATATGTATCCCGGCAAAAGTCCAAACACGTTGATGCAGATTTACAATCTGGTTAAAAGGTTTTCTGCAAACACGCTCGTTCTTGCCCATTGGGGAGGCGGAATATTTTTATACAATCTTCTTAAAAAGGAAGTCAAAGAAAGTCTAAACCATGTATGGTATGATACGGCGGCTTCTCCGTTTTTGTATGATCCTGAGATTTGGTCGTATGCCAAGGCAATGGCCGGATTGGAAAAAATCCTTTTTGGTACGGACTTTCCCCTTTTGAAGCCGACACGGTATTTCAAGGAACTGGAAAGCAGCGGTTTATCTCCACGCGACATCGAGGCCATTTGCGGGGGTAATGCGGCGCAACTTCTTAAAATTTAGATGCTATTGAGTAGAGATGCGACTTGGTGGCCAAGGCGCCTGCCAGCTTCTGGCCGCCTTGAAGGTAATAGTCACTTTTTCTTCTTCGTCAAATTCCTGAAGGACCATAGATAGCCTACTTTAATTGTTATCGATGGAATGAAAATAAAGAAATTGCTGACTATAGATGGCCTCTTTGAAATAGTTAGTGCCCATCCATAAATGGTCTTTTTGCTCAATATCTGCGTTATGCTCAAAAAATAATCCTCGGAATATCAAACTTATGCCTGTGGTTATTTTTTTCGCAGGCCTTGATCTTAAACAAAAATCCTCATTTCTGGATGAACACTAGTTAGCTAATAGCCACCACCCGGTTGTTATCAATTTTACGAATAAGCTTGACAAAGACTTCTGCAAACTATATTGTTCGCCCAATAATAGTGTTCCTGGTTGTCAATCAAAAATTATATGTAAGCCTCGGAATAACTCCGGGGCTTTTTTTATTGTAACACTGCAAGAAGGTATATATTGAATTTTGAAGCATTTAATTTTCATCCCACTGTTGCGGCTGGCGTTTTAGAAGCGGGTTATGTAATCCCGACCCCGATTCAGACTCAGGCAATCCCGCTGATCCTGAAGGGTTGCGATGTGATGGGGCTGGCCCAAACCGGCACCGGCAAAACGGCTGCCTTCGTACTACCGATCCTGAATCGATTGATGGGGGGTAAACACGGTTGCATTCGTGCTCTGATCATGGCCCCCACTCGAGAATTGGCCGAACAGATTCACCAGGCGATCGAAATCCTGGGATGCAAAACCCGCCTTAAAAGCGTTGCGGTTTACGGTGGCGTGGGTATTAACCCACAGATTCAGAAACTGAAGCGTGCCGATATTGTCGTTGCCTGCCCCGGCAGGCTTCGCGACCATATCGGTCGTCATACAGTCGATTTCTCCCAACTGGAAGTGCTGGTAATAGACGAAGCTGACCAGTTGTTCGATATGGGTTTTCTCCCCGATATCAGAAAAATATTGACGCATCTTCCACAAGCGCGCCAGACGCTGCTTTTCTCGGCTACCATGCCCACCGAAATACGACGCCTAGCCAAGGACATCCTGCGAAATCCAGTCACTGTCCAGATAGGAACGACCGCGCCTGCGGACACTGTCAGCCATGCCCTCTACCCGGTCGCCCAGCATCTGAAAACAGCGCTTTTGCTAAATTTGTTGGGTACCACCCCTATCAGGTCGGTTCTGGTCTTTACTCGAACCAAACACCGAGCCAAGAGCCTGGGGAAGAAACTGGCTGTTGCCGGCTACCGGTCGGCTACGCTGCAAGGGAACCTTTCCCAGGGAAAACGCCAGGCTGCATTGGATGGCTTTCGGGACGGCACTTTTCAGATCCTGGTGGCTACCGATATCGCCGCTCGCGGAATTGATGTAACCCGGATCTCGCATGTCATTAACTACGATATCCCTTCAACTCCCGAAGCATACATTC
>JAFDFH010000021.1 GCA_019309945.1 Deltaproteobacteria bacterium | reverse complement strand
TCAAGGTCAAGGAAGGCGAAAATTTTAACCACAGGAATACATGGAGTATTTCGAGGATTAAAATTTGAGCCTGACGCAGAGATTGGGCAAAATGGGACGTTTTGAAATTGGCTCTTGAGAAAATAATTTAACGGAGCCTGTAATTGATAAGCAATATCATGGATTTGTCCTCAAAGAAAGTACGCGCTTTAGGTATTTGCTCCGGTGGTCTGGATAGTATTCTGTCTGCACTGGTTTTACGTACGCAGGGGATAGCTGTTGAGTGGATAACTTTTGAAACCCCGTTTTTTTCATCTATTCGGGCCCGGGAAGCGGCGGCTTTAACCGGAATACCGCTGACGGTAAACAACATCACCCGGATATACCTTGAGATGCTGAAGAATCCGCCCTGCGGTTACGGGCAACACATGAATCCCTGCATGGACTGCCATGCTTTAATGTTCAGGCTTGCGGGCGCTAGCATGCAAGAACGCGGGTTTGATTTTCTATTCAGCGGTGAGGTTCTTGGGCAACGGCCGATGTCTCAGACGTGGGCATCGCTTCGTTATGTGGAAAAAGAGTCCGGTTTTGAGGGATACATACTGCGTCCCTTGAGCGCCAAAAAGCTGCCGGAAACAATCCCTGAAAAAGAGGGACTGGTGAAACGGGAGCTGCTCCTCGGCATCTCGGGAAGATCCCGAAGGGAGCAGATCAACCTGGCCAAAACATTTGGCATCAGAGACTATCCGACGCCGGCAGGCGGGTGTCTTCTCACTGACAAAGGTTATTCCAGGCGCCTTAAGGACCTGTTTGAACATCAGGACACCTATAATGAAGCGGATCTTCATCTTTTAAAATATGGACGCCATCTTCGTCTGGGCAGCAACATCAAAATAATCGTTGGGCGGACCAAAAAGGATAACGAAAATATCGTTAAATATTTTAATCCGGCAATTGACACCATTATTAAAGTGGAAAAAATTCCAGGTCCGACCCTCTTGATACCACGGGGCGCTAAAAAGGATTATATTGTTCTGGCGGCGACCATCTGCGCAGGTTATGGCAAAGCTCCGAATGACAAGCCGGTCGATGTCGTGGCAGTATCACCCCATGGCCGTGAAGTCGTAACGGTTAGCGGTATCCCGCCATCGGATGTCAAGCATTTTTTGATATAGGTGTTATACAACCACCTAAACGGCTTCAAACAGTTGCCCGTTTTGAAAAAAATGACCGGATGACTCCGCTGTTAGGTTTAACCGTTTAACCATAAGTTTTTGAGAAGTTACCCAATTTGCGGTCTAGGCCTTATGGGCTGTTCTATCTGCACTCAACTGACCGCAGGCGGCTGAAATATCTTCGCCTTTGCTGTGGCGTATAATGGCCGTGTAGTGGTTTCTCAGAAGGATTTCATGGAATTGATGTATAGCGGAATCTTCAGAACGCAAAAAGTCACAACCGTTGTGTTCATTAAAGGGTATCAGATTTATTTTGGCTCTAATCAACCGGAGTAACCGAACAAGGCGTTTCGCATCTTCAAGAGTATCATTCACTCCTCGAATGAGAATATATTCGAACGTGATTCGGCGGCCGGGCTGCAAGGGGTAGATGCGGCAGGCCTCAAGGAGCTTTTCAAGCGGATGCTGCTGATTAATGGGCATAAGCATGCTGCGGGTGCGGTTATCCGTCGCGTTTAGCGATATGGCCAGATTTACATTTGTAGCATGACCGAAATCAGAAAGTTTATGGGCTAGGCCGGCTGTGGATACAGTAACGCGGCGACTGGAAAATTTAAGCCCTGCGTCGCTGTCTGTGATGGTTTCAAGGGCATGGATCAGGTTGCCATAGTTTGCCAGGGGTTCACCCATGCCCATGAAAACGATATTCGTAAGCCGCTTGGGATCGTCCAGATCCCGCGCAACATCGCGAACCTGGGCGATCATTTCACCCCCTGTGAGGTTCCTCGCCAAACCGGTTCTTGCGGTTAGGCAAAACCTGCATCCCAGGGCACACCCCACCTGGCTGGATATGCAAAGGGTATAATGATTCTTTTCGGGGATCAGGACACTTTCGATGTGTTTGCCATCCTCAAGCTTAAACAGGTATTTCCGGGTGCCGTCTTGGGATGTTTCGATATGTATCTTCTCCAGGCGATTGATCGTAAAATGGTTTGAGAGCAATGCTCTGATATTTTTTCCCAGATCCGTCATGGCGTCAAACGTGTCTGCTTGGCGGAGATAAATCCACTTTAAGATTTGAAAAGCGCGGTAGGGTTTAATATCGTGGTCTTGCAACCATGAAGCAAGTTGATCCCTTGACAACGCTTTAATATCCATTTTGTTTGAATCCGGAACCATATATAATCACAGTAGGGAATATTTTTATCGATTTACTCAAGTTTCGGGTCGGTTAATCTCTTCTTTATTTTTCTTGACATAACATTGATAAAAGAGTATTTTCAAGGTTTTAATCGAGAAAGATATTAAACATGGGTTTTATATTTGAGGGATGTTATGTTTGATAGTCTAAGTGACCGGCTTAACGGTGTTTTTAAAAAACTCAAAGGGCATGGTAAACTAACGGAGAAAAACATTGAGGAGGGTTTAAAAGAAGTCAGGATGGCTCTCCTTGAAGCGGATGTCCATTACAAGGTTGTCAAAAAACTGGTCGCGGATATAAAAAAACGTGCCCTGGGCCAAGAGGTTATGGCGAGCTTGACACCCGGGCAGCAGGTCATAAAAATCGTTAATGGAGAATTGACGGAACTTATGGGAGCCAGGCACGAGGCCTTGTGTTTTTCGGGGCCGTTGCCGGTATCGATTATGCTGGTTGGCCTTCAGGGATCCGGTAAAACCACCACAGCGGGGAAGCTGGCCGTTTTTTTGAGGAAAGAGGGAAGAAAGCCTTATCTGGTTCCGGCAGATGTTTACCGCCCTGCGGCGATTGAACAGCTTAAAAAGCTGGGTGAACAATTGGACGTTCCTGTTTTTCCGTCCAGCGCGGAAGCGGATCCTGTTCAAATTTGCCAGGATGCGCGGACGGCGGCACAGAAGACAGGATGTGACACACTTCTTCTAGATACGGCGGGACGTTTACATATAGACGAGAAACTGATGACCGAGCTGATCCGCATAAAAGATACCGTAAAGCCATCCGATATCCTTCTTGTTGCCGATGCAATGACAGGCCAAGATGCTGTAAACATTGCTAAATCATTCGATGATGCCCTTGATATCGGTGGTGTTATTCTTACCAAGATGGATGGTGATGCCCGGGGAGGCGCAGCCATTTCCATAAAAGCGGTAACAGATAAACCAATTAAGTTTGTCGGCGTTGGTGAAAAACTGAACGCGTTGGAGCCTTTTTATCCGGACAGAATGTCTTCGAGAATTCTCGGAATGGGTGATGTCCTTACCATGATTGAAAAGGCCCAATCGGTCGTTGACGAAAAACAGGCGGCTGAGCTTGAGAAGAAGCTGAGGAAGAGCCAGTTTACATTGGAAGATTTTCGGGATCAGATGGTCCAGATTCGCAAGATGGGATCACTTACGGATTTGATGGGTATGATTCCGGGTATGGGGAAGGTTAAACAGTTGAAAAATCTCGAGGTGGATGAAAAGGAATTTGTTAAAATCGAAGCCGTTATCAATTCGATGACACCCCAGGAACGGCGCCAGCATACAATCATCAATGGTAGCCGCCGGAAAAGAATTGCCAAGGGCAGCGGTACCCGTGTCCAGGATGTAAACAGGTTACTTAAAAATTACACTCAACTTATGAAAATGATGAAGAAAATCAATAAAGGCGGCATGCGGGGAATCAGTCCCGGAATGCTGCCCTTTTAAAGGAGACGAGAATGCCAGTTAAAATCAGATTAGCCCGGCACGGTGCCAAGAAAAGACCGTTTTATCGAATTGTGGTGGCAAATAGTGAAAATCCGAGAGACGGAAGATTTCTTGAAATAGTTGGCACCTATAACCCTTTGCCGGATCCGGTAAAGGTTTCAATTAAACAGGAACGAATCAAGTACTGGATGGATCAGGGTGCGATTCCGACAGACACGGTAAAAAGCCTTTTGAAAAAAGAAGGTTTTTTTGCTGATTTTTCATCGGCTTGATACCCCGAATCCTCAATTGCCAGCAAAGGAGATGGTGCTATGAAAGATCTGATCAAGTACATTGCACAGGCATTGGTTGACAATCCGGAACAGGTGTCGGTGGCAGAGGCTGAGGGAAACCAGACTTCCGTGTTGGAACTCAAAGTGGCAAAAGAGGATCTCGGGAAGGTCATCGGGAAACAGGGTCGGACAGCACGAGCGATGCGAACCATACTAAGCGCTGCTTCCGCCAAGATAAAAAAACGTACCGTACTAGAAATTATAGAATAATCTCGAATAATCTCATGGAGGAAAACAACTTTCTCCCTATCGGAAAGATTGTTGGCGCCCATGGTGTGAAGGGCACCCTTAAGGTTTATTCCTATGCCGAATCATTTTCTATCTTCAAGCCGGGGATTAGGATCCATTTAAAAAATACAAACGGAGGTGAGAAAACTTACACAATCAGATGGGCCAAACCCCATAAGCATATCCTGCGGTTATGCCTACAGGGGATCAGTACCCGCGATCAAGCCGAATCACTTGTGGGTTCCGAGACGTTTATTGAAAGGGCGAAACTACCCCAGTTGGAGCATGGAACCTATTACTGGACTGATATTATTGGACTTTCTGTTTTTACAACAAATGAAAAGTACCTTGGCCGCGTTGAGTCGATCATCGCTACGGGAAGCAACGACGTCTATGTCGTGAAAGATCCAGAAGAAGACAATGGCACTGAAATACTGATTCCCGCCCTTGAATCGGTGGTGGTGGCAATCGATGTTGAGCAAAAAACAATGCATGTGGATTTGCCTGAAGGTTTATAGAAGTGTTTGGCAAGTGATCGGTCCGTGGACGGATGTTTCAAAATGAATTTTATTGTGCTGACGATTTTTCCTGAAATGTTTAATCCCTTTTGGGACCATGGGATTGTTCATAGAGGAATTTCGTGTAATAAGATTTCGGCGTCAACCATAAATATCAGAGACTTTGGAAAAGGAAGGCACCGGGTAACAGACGACAGGCCATACGGGGGAGGGTGTGGAATGGTAATGAAACCTGAACCTTTGGCCGGTGCGATTCGGGAGGCCCAAAAAAAAACGCCTTTTTCAAAAACCATATGCCTGACTCCTCAAGGCCGGGTTTTTAATCAGCGTATTGCCCGTGAATTTGCCGCTCTCGAGGGGCTTGTTTTGGTTTGTGGTCGTTACGAGGGTATGGATGAACGTATCCTTCATGATTTTATCGATTATGAAATTTCGATTGGCGATTATATCCTGACCGGTGGTGAAATTGCTGCCATGGTCGTCATCGATGCTGTGACCCGTCTGATTCCAGGCATCCTCGGCGGTGCGGACTCAGCGGAAAAGGACTCATTTTCAGACGATCTTTTAGAACATGCGCATTTTACAAGGCCTCGAACATTTGAAGGCGAGGCGGTTCCTGAAGTGCTGCTGTCCGGCAACCACCGGGAGATAGAAAAATGGAGGGTTGAAACAGCGCTGATACGCACCTTCCTCAAGCGACAGGACTTACTGGAAAAAAGGGTTCTAAGCAACCAAGAAATTGAAATTCTAAAGAAATGGTGTCGCGATATTGAAACAATCGTACAGGCCCAATCTTTACGTGGCGCTGACACATTATCCGGTGGTTAACAAAAACGGCGAGACCATCGCTTCCGCGGTGACGAATCTTGATCTTCACGATATTTCAAGGGTTGCAAAAACATACGGGGTGCAGGCTTTTTATGTGGTTACGCCCCTGACAGACCAGAAATTCCTTGTTGAAAGGATCGTGTCACACTGGACAAGAGGAGCCGGCGCCAGTTATAATCCAAAACGGGGGGAAGCCCTGGCGCTAATCAATATCAAAGATACGCTGACGGATGTTTTAGATCATATTAACAGCAAGGGGAAGGGTTTTCCGAAAACGGTTGTCACCTGCGCCCGTAGCATCAATCGGAGCATTGGTTATGCAACGTTTCGAAAAATGCTTGCAAGTGGGAACCCTTATCTTTTAGTCTTCGGGACCGCCTGGGGGCTTTCAAACAGTTATATTGACGAAGTCGATTTTGTGTTAGAACCGATTGAAGGGAATAGCGAATACAATCATCTTGCGGTGCGATCAGCGGCAGCCATCATATTGGATCGGCTGATGGGAAGGGAAAGATAAAAGTGCGGTTGTTCGTAACTGAACAACCCCAAACCCATAAAAAGGAGCCAGTTTCAAAGCTTTAAAATTATTTGAGGGGATATGACAATGCAAACGATAAAACAATTGGAACGGGAACAAATGCGGCTTGATCTACCTGATTTTTCTTCAGGTGATACGGTTAAAGTCCATGTTAAGATAAAAGAAGGTGAAAAGGAGCGTATTCAGGTTTTTCAGGGTGTTGTTATAAGCAAACGCAAGGGCATGACCAATGCGACATTTACCGTGCGAAAGGTTTCCTACGGTATCGGTGTCGAGCGCATATTTCCGCTCCATTCACCCATCATCGGAAAGATTGAGGTGATTACTCAAGGCCGAGTACGGCGAGCAAAGATTTATTATCTGCGCAAACTCAAAGGTAAGGCTGCGAGGATAAAAGAACGTCGTTACAATTAAGACAAAGAGACCTTTGCAAAAAAATCTATGGGACCAGACTTCTGGGCATTCGAAAAGAAAGTTGCGGAAAAAGGCTTTTTTAGAATCGCAGGCATTGATGAGGCTGGCAGGGGGCCCCTGGCCGGCCCGGTTGTTTCAGCCGCAGTTCTATTGCCCACCTCTTTTCCAGTTTCCGGAGTGGCCGATTCAAAGAAGTTGACGCCCAGAAAAAGGGATTATTTATATCAAGAGATTTATGTGTATGCGGTTTCCATTGGTATCGGAATTGTAGACTCCAACGAAATTGATCGGACCAATATCCTTCAGGCAGCACTTCTTTCCATGGCTATCGCGGTTGAAAATCTTAACCCACAGCCGGATTGTCTCCTTATAGACGGTATTTTCCAGATTTCTTCAAACCTACCGCAGGAACTGATCCCCAAAGGTGACGATAGGAGTATTTCCATTGCCGCTGCGTCTATTGTTGCCAAGGTCAGCCGCGACCGATTAATGGAACGATATCATCAGGACTATCCACAGTTTGGTTTTTCGAGTCATAAAGGATATCCAACCAAGGCCCATAAAGCGGCGATTCAAAAATTCGGGTACTGCCCTATTCACCGGAAGAGCTTCAAGGGCGTCAAGGAATATCTGTAGTGTTAGACAAACGGCAGCAGTTCGGGCAAAAAGGTGAATCACTTGCAGCCCGGCATCTGAAGAAGAACGGATACAAAATTCTGGAGCAAAATTACCGTACCAAAATGGGTGAAATTGACATTATCGCAAAAGATAAAGAGACGATTGTTTTTGTAGAAGTCAAAGCCCGAAGATCGCATCACTTCGGAAATCCCAAGTGGGCCGTAACTCCTAAAAAACAGCGTAAGATTTCCATGGTGGCGCTTTACTATCTTAAAGCCACGAATCAGAATAACCTTAAAGCAAGGTTCGACGTCGTGGCGATACGTTCGAAGCACGACAACCCCGAAATCGAAATAGTAAAAAATGCCTTTGAGCTTGCGTACTAATGACGTTGTTGATAACGACGGCCCCGGTCAACTGTACGTTGTGGCCACGCCCATCGGGAATATGGATGATATTACTTTGCGGGCCCTCCATATCCTTGAAAAGGTCGATCACGTAGCTGCGGAAGATACAAGACACACCGGCAGGCTGCTTGTACGTCACAAGATCAAAAGCCCTCTGATATCCTATCACGAGCATAATGAAAGGGAGCGGACGCCTGCGTTGATAAAAAAGCTGAAGGCCGGGTTGTCAGTTGCGCTTGTATCGAACGCCGGGACGCCCTCGGTGTCCGATCCCGGTTTTCGCCTTATACAAGAAGCGATTGCAAACGGTATCCGCGTTACCCCTGTTCCGGGCGCTAACGCTGCAGTTACTGCGCTCAGCGTATCCGGTTTGCCGACCGATGCCTTCACCTTCATCGGATTTCCAGCTAGAAAAAAGGCAAAACGCCATGGGCAGTTAAAAAAGCTGGCTGATGAACCCAGAACGATTGTATTTTATGAATCTCCAAAACGAATTAAGACACTCATTGATGAAATCATACTGATCATTGGGGACAGGTATGGCGTCCTGTCCCGGGAGATGACCAAGCTTAACGAAGAATTTATCCGGGGTTTTTTAACAGAGATTCTTCATAATTTAAGCCAACGTTCTGTAATTAAAGGCGAATGCACTCTTCTCGTCATGGGGCCTGATGAAGATGAAACGGTTTCAATAGAGACGATTCGAGCAGAAGTAAAAAGATGTTTTGAAACAACGGAAATTTCTCTTGCAGAATTGGTAAAGGAAGTTGCTGCGAAATACGGCTTACCAAGAAATAAGGTCTATGAAGAGGCCTTGAAGATAAAGGAGAACGACCATGGAAAGGCTTGATGCTATTTTTGCTCCACAATCCGTCGCTGTTGTTGGTGCTTCTTCTACCCCGGGAAAGGTGGGGCATGATATATTTGCCAACATATTAAAAGGAGGTTTCACAGGGACGCTTTATCCGGTAAATCCCAACGCCCGGTCAATTTTAAGTGTAAGGGCGTATCCGTCGATTATCGATATCCCTGATGATATCGATCTGGCCATTATTATTCTTCCCCCGCGGGCGGCCCTTGAGGCGGTTGAATCAGCGGTTGAAAAGGGGACCAAGGGGATGGTGATCGTTTCAGCCGGTTTTCGCGAAGTCGGTGGTGAAGGGCTTGAAACGGAAAACAAAATTATAGCGACCTGCAAAAAAGCCGGCGTTCGCTTGGTGGGTCCCAACTGCCTTGGCGTCATTAACCCAAATCCATCTGTTCGGCTGAATGCCAGCTTTTCCACGCGCATGCCGGCATGGGGCAAAATTTCTTTTATTTCTCAAAGCGGTGCTTTATGCACAGCCGTTCTTGATTTTGCCGCGGACATGGATTTCGGGTTTTCAAAGTTTATTTCCATTGGTAACAAGGCCGATGTGGATGAACTGGATCTCCTGCGCTACTTTCATGAAGACTTAGAGACAGAAGTCATAATGATTTATCTTGAAGAGCTTCGAAGGGGGGCTGAATTTATTGAAGTCGTCAGAGAAATTACTTCGGGACATCGAAGAACACCGGTCCTGGCCATAAAGTCAGGTCGGACCGGTGCAGGGGCTCGGGCCGCCGCATCCCATACAGGGGCTCTATCCGGATCTGAAGCGGTATATGATGCGATTTTTAAACAGTCCGGCATCATTCGCGTCGACTCAATTGATGAGCTTTTTGACTTTGCCAGCGCCTTTGCTTATAAAACAGAGAGTGCGCTCGGTAAACTTAAAAGAAAGATTCCCAATGGAAACCGTGTTGCAATTGTCACCAATGCGGGTGGACCCGGAATTGTCGCGACCGATATGACCATTTCATCCGGTTTGCAGCTTGCCAAATTTGAGGATGAAACGATTGCAGCATTGGCAAATCATCTCCCCAAAACCGCGAATATTCATAATCCGGTGGATGTCATTGGCGATGCCTCCCCAGATCGTTACGAAAGCGCACTTGCTGCGGTTATCAATGACGAAGGTGTGGATGGGGCCTTGGTCATCCTAACCCCCCAGTCCATGACAAATGTTCTTGGAACCGCTGAAGTCATTGTACGGATTGCTCATCGTTCCAACAAGCCGATTCTCTGCTGCTTTATGGGAGTTGTTGATGTATCGGCAGGCGTAAAATATCTTCAAGAGTATGGATATCCGGTTTTCAAATTTCCGGAAAGTGCGGCAAAGGCTTTCGGAGCACTTTACAGGTACGCTCGATGGCTTAACCGCGAGATTCTTGAAGCGTTTACTTTTACGCATGACCGTGAGCGCGCTGTCCGGATCATTGAAGATTGCCTGGCTGTAGGAAAAACCCATCTGGGAGAACTGGATGGTCTGGAGTTGCTCAAATGCTATGGCTTCAATGTGTTGCCGACAAAACTTGCCAAAACGGCCGCCGCCGCCGCAGACATTGCAGATGATATGGCGTTTCCGGTGGTCATGAAAATCGTATCCCCGCAGATTCTACATAAATCCGATGCAGGGGGTGTCGTTGTAAAGCTTGGAAGTCGCGATGATGTCATCAATACTTTTCATAGAATCGTCGAAAGTGCATCAACCTATAATCCGGAAGCGGTCATTGAGGGTGTCCTGGTTCAGAAAATGGCTGAAACCGGAGAAGAAGTGATCATGGGGATGACTCGTTATCCTGTTTTCGGGCCTTTACTCATGTTTGGATTTGGCGGTATTTTTGTTGAGGTATTTCAGGATGTCACTTTTCGACTTGCCCCGCTTAAACGCAACTCGGCTCATCGTATGATCAGAGAGATCAAAGGATATAAACTTTTAAATGGTTTCAGAGGAAGGCCCAAAGCAGATTTGGAAATACTTGAAAAACTGCTGCTAAGTCTTTCAGATTTGGTCACCGCTCACCCGGAAATCATGGAGATGGATATCAATCCGCTTATGGTGCACGAGGACGGAAACGGGGCAACGGTGGCGGATTGCAGGATCATTCTTCAGGCACCCGGCAGTTCCAGCGTTTATTAAATTACGGATTAAATTTTGAGCATAACGCAGAGATCGGGCAAAAAGACCGTTTCTGGATGGGCACTAAATAGAACTTGGACACCTTGATGAACATGGACAGCATTCAAAATTCTACCGTTTATCCCGTTATCCTTGCTGTGCCTGAACAAGGGAGGTGCCTTCGCGGACGTGATCGGGTAAAATATTTGAGTGAATATGCAAGGTACGCACTTGAGCTGTCGGCTGAAAAGAGCCGTATTCACATAGGTGATCTTTTAAAAGATAAAAACGGTGCGCCCCTGCCGTTTAATGGCAAATACTGGTCCCTTGCACATAAACCCGAATATGTCGCCGGCGTGGTTGCTCCGGCACGAATAGGGATCGATTTAGAAGAAATCCGACCCTGTTCCGAGGCCCTTTTCAGGAAAATTGCAGCTGAAAACGAATGGGAGCTTACTGTTTCGGATTCAATTAACAGTTTCTTTCGCTATTGGACTTCAAAAGAAGCGGTATTAAAAGCTGCCGGAACCGGATTGAAAGGCCTTTCGAGGTGCCGTATCAAACGAGTTCTAAATGACAACCATCTTATCATAAATTATCTGGACCAAGAATGGGCCATCGAACACATTTATTTTGACAGACACATCGCCTCTGTTGTGGAAAATATGTTTAATATCAAATGGACCCTTTGATCGAATGAAAAATCCAATCTATTTTATAGCATACGATCGATCATTGTAACTTCTCAATATGTTCCGGTAGGCCCGCTGCGCCATCCGGTAATTTTTTTCAATACGGCCAAAACTTGCCGTTAAGGGCGCCTAACAGTGACCCGCGCGCGTGATCTAAAACGAGTGTGTCACTTAGCACAAACAGGCTACAATCAACAATTTATGCTGTCCGGGTCACTGCAAGCCGCCCTAAACGGCTTCAAACAGTTGCCCGCTTTGAAAAAAATTACCGGATGACTCCGCTGGTATGTATAACCATAAGTTTTTGAGAAGTTACCAATCATTTGCTAAAATTCGAGGAGATCGATAAATATGGATCGTGCCCACAAGATGGCCCTATTCGGCCCGATGCGATTGCCATTTCTCGTATTGCCGCCGGCATGTGTTCTTTTAGGTGCCGGGACGGCCGTATGGTCGAATCATGAAATAAACGTGCTTTATCTTCTGTTGGCGTTTGTGGGCGCCCTTTCGGCCCATATTAGCGTGAATGCCCTTAACGAATACGATGATTTTAAGAGTGGTCTCGATTTCGTTACACACCCGACGCCGTTCAGCGGAGGGAGCGGAACCCTTCCCAAAAATCCGGAAAAGGCCCATTTTGCATTGGTTACAGGTCTCGTCACCCTGGTGATTACAGCCATTATCGGCATTTATTTTCTGTATATCAGAGGGTTATGGCTTTTACCCTTGGGGGCAATTGGAATCATTACGATTGTTGCCTATACGAAATGGCTGACCCGAAACCCGTATCTCTGCCTCATTGCTCCCGGGCTTGGCTTTGGTTTGACAATGGTCATGGGCACTAATTTTGTGCTTACCGGTTCATATTCCTGGACGTCATTTGTTGCATCCATGGTTCCGTTTTTTTTGGTTAGCGATCTATTACTTTTGAACCAGTTCCCGGATGTTGGGGCTGATAAAGGTATCGGAAGAAGGCATTTGCCCATTGAAATCGGAAGAAAAGCCAGTGTGAAAGTTTACGGGGCTTTGCTGGCCGGGGCGTATGGGACCATTATGCTCGGATATGTTTTTGACATCCTGCCTTTTGCAGGATTACTGGGCCTTACCTCAATTGTCCTAGCCGTGCCGACCGTAAGAGGTATTGCCAGATACGCCGATGATATACCCAAATTGATACCGTTCATGGGCATGAACGTCATGATAAATATATCAACTCCGGTCTTACTTGCGGTTGGGCTGTTTATTGCTAAATAGTGCCCATCCCAAAACGGCCTTTTTGCCCGATCTCGGCGTTATGCTCAAAATTTTATCCTCGGAATATCAACTATAGGCCTGCGCTAAAATTTTTCGCAGGCCTTGATCTCGAACAAAAATCCTCGTTTCTGGACGGACACTAAGGGTCTGGAAATCAAATCGTTTTCTTAAGGGATTACTGCCGTAGGCCGGCATCGATATTCTTCCCTTCCGGTTCAGGGGGAAGATTTGACCTGATCAGAAAGTTTTGCTGGAGCGACTGAACAACCTTGTCGATGTTGTCCACCTCCTCCCTGATTTCCAGAATACCTCCCTTGGCTGATTGGGTGATTTGCGGGATGTCTTCACTCCCCTTTTTAATATTTACGAGAATGATGTTAAGGGTGGCGACCACCTCCTCCACGTCCCCTAAGATTTTTTGAATTCTGGCGACGCTTTCGGTAACACCGTCTCCAATCTTTTTAATGGAAGCTATATTGTCCTGTACCTGGTCCATTGCCCCGGGAGATTTTTCAGCGGCTTTGTCAATATTGTCCAGGATGCTTCCCATCTTATCTATATTATAATGAATGGACTCGAGTAACGCCCTGGATTTTACTAGACCACCGGCTGTTCCTTTGCCATCTTTTATGTCACGGGTGATCCTTTCGATATGTGCTGTCGCTTTTTTGAGATTGTCAAGGGTCTTCAATATGGGCCCCTGGGGATCATTTATCAGTCGAATCAAAGCCGATAAATCCTGGGCGGCCCCGACAACCATTTTAACGGTTTTTTCGACCTCAAATTCCGTAATAAGGTCCGTAATCGACCTTTTTGCCTTGGACGGAATAATTCCACCTTTAGGGATCTGGGGAAATTCCGTGCTTCCCGGTCGTATGGATACATATTCGGATCCGATAAGTGTCGGACTTTCCACGGTGGCGTAGGAGTCGCTTCTGATCCTGGATGAAAATTCTTCAAAAACAGCCAACTTGACTTTCACCCGATTACCCACAAGGGTTATTTCTTTTACTTTTCCGATGTCGGTTTTGAAGAGTTTGACAGCAGCATTTACTTCAAGATTATAGCTTTCTTCAAAAGTCGTATAATAGGTCACATATTTCTTGAACCAGTCCTTTCCCCGCCCAATAATAACCACCGTAGACAGCAGCAGAATAGCAATACATATTACAAATGTGCCTACAATTTTATCTGTCCGGCTGTAATTAAGGTCCATGGCTAGATCTCGGTAGAATTCATTTTAATGGCGGTCGCTTTTCTTGGCCTGTTTATACCGTATGTATTGCGTGAATAGAACTGGGTTATTCTAATAACAATGATCGATTATTAAAACAATGCATTTGCACAAAAATATGTCTGCGCGGCCCATCGGCATACGGAACTATACGGGGACAATTGTTAAGTTTCCATCTGTTATCAGTAGCTTTTTAGTAGAAAATTGTTCAATAAAAGCAATATGATATGAGAGAAAAACAACCGGTAGTTCAGATACAAGCAAATCCTTGAAAATGTCTGTGAAGAGATCGAAATTGGTCTGTCCCACAAAATCTTCAGGACGGTTAAGAAGCAGGACTTCAGGAGACTTGGTCAGTTCTCGTATCGTTATCGCAAGCCTCAGATCCAGTGGATTCAGGTCCGCAGGACGCATGTCAAGCTCCTTTTCGATGTTAAAAAGCCGGCATAAATTGGCGGTGTTTTCATCCAGGTCGATTGAGAGCGAATTCTCGAAATAATTTCTTTTAAGAAGCAGGTTTTCTCGAATGGTTCGGTTGCTTATCATCGCTGAATCCG
>JAFDFH010000020.1 GCA_019309945.1 Deltaproteobacteria bacterium | reverse complement strand
GAACCGGAAAAAAGAGAAAAATCTTAGCGACCTTGGCGACTTTGCGGTTCAATATAAGGGGTCAGGGGTCGGGCCAAGCTAATATTCCGATATCCCTTTTTATTCACTCCAAAAACCATAGGTTTTTTCCTTCTATATCGATCTTTTCGGTATCGAAAACAAAGAATCCCGGGTCAGGTCTTCATTCTTCACTCTCTATTAAATTCTGCCAAAAACGAAGACCTGACGCCTTTCCGAACAGATGACGAACCGCATGCCGAAGCACTGCGCCGATAATGAATATATCGTGAAATACATATGGAAGTTGACGGCTGATTTCCTGGTCGCCGATCACTGAGCCCTTTTCTTCAATCGACCTGGAAAAGAGCCTTATTTGTTAAGCCCTGCAATCTCATCATAGATTTCGATCTCCGGCTCACCCGCAAGAAGGGGTTGCAAAATACTGAACAATTGTTTCATATGTGAAGTCGAAGCATGATACTTAAACGCTTCCTTGTCTTTATACTTTTCGTAAACCATAAAAACCGTCGGGTCTTTTTTATGACGGTGCAACGTATAAACGAGCGTTCCTTCCTCTTTTGCGACCTTGGCAACCATATCCGTCAAGGCCTTTTCCATCTCCCCTTCACCGCCTTCTTTTGCTTTAAGTTTGGCAACAACAATCATTTTTTTCCTCCCGTCATTTTAGGTTGGTTTCCATCCATAAATGGTTTTTTTCAGCAATCTCGGCGTCAATCTTCGACAAACACAACTGGGTCAAATTCAAGTGAAATCGGCTTTGCCGTCACTTCGTGAATTTCACCAGATAAATCTTCATTCTTGACAAAATTGCCCCCTTAAAAATTGTACAGAAAACAAAAGGGTCATATTTACACATTTACAACAATATCCCTTTCAACTCTGAAGATTGCACTTTAAAAGGTTTTACCGTTCCAACCGAACAGATTTCGTTCGAGGTTTTTGAAATCTATGAAAATCCGATCTTTGGGAACCCCCAGTTCCTGATCGATAAAGCCGCAGATCTTTTCTGAAAACTCCGCGGGACTATGGGGACGTCCGTAAATAAGTAAATAACTTCATTCAATATCAATATCACATGGGAAGAATAAGCCAGGCAAATAAAGGGGTCAAGCCTTCTTTTGCCCCTTAATGATGTTCGGTACGTTCTTTACTTTTTAACTTCCGCGAATTTCCCCCAATATTCCAAACGTGTGTTTCAATCATTTTCGATCACCCGCGCGACCCTACCGCCACACGTGGTGCACCGTCCTGTCAAGACCAGCATCCCCTTTTTAACCGAACCGCTGACCTCGCAGATGCCTGTCGATTTTCTGCAATCTACGCACCAGACATTGTTCAGCAACTTCACCCGAACTTCACCGGGAATAGCTTCCCAAAGCTTTCGAGCCTGGGGCGTTAGAGAAAAGCCGTTGCTTCCAGCTGCCGGCTTATTTTTTTGATAGGCTGACACCTTTTCCTTAACGGTATAGCCGATTTTTGGTTTGGGTTTATTTTCAATCTCCAATAATTGTTTGATGGCTTCGAATACAATCTGGAACTGCTGGTCGTATTTTTTCTCCAGAGATTCAATTTTTCTCTTCAGGTCATCATGTGTTGATAACATTTGTCGAAGCCTTGTAAAGGTCCTCATTATTTGGATATTTACCTGGACTGCCTTTTCGCTCTTTAAGACAGAGGAAAGCATCAATACACCATGTTCCGTAAATGCAAATGGGGGGATACGTAACCCCATTATATCCTGATTGGAGGTCGCAATTTGCGACCTCCAATTTTTTAATTCCTCTTTTGTGAGTTCAAACATGAAATCTTCCGGGAATCTTTCAATGTTCCTTCGTACCTGTTCCTTTAAGCGTTTTGTTTCCACACCATAAAGTTATGCCAGATCTCTGTCCAGCATTACCCTATGGTCACGGATAAGGTAAATTTTGCTTGCAATCATATCAGTCGGTACCAGTTTTGTCATTTTAATCAGCCCACTTTCTATCTTAAATTAACCGCAGACAGGCGCAGACGATCGTCGGACGACCCCGGTTAAATGGTCTTCGAATTTAACGGGGCAGGCCTGTCCGACGTTCAACCGTCAGGCCCTTCGGGCTGGTGTACAGGAAGGATTAACACCCCCCCCCTAAAACACAAAAGCCCACCTCTTTTTGCCGAGAAAATAGAAGGAATTGGGGGCAAACCGATCTTATTTAGCCGCCCCGGTACGATCTTCCGTATGCAAATGGGGACGTCCTTAAATAGTAAAAAAACTTTATCATCGGATATATTATTTGATTATTTAAGGACGTCCCTTAATTGTCCTGGGCAACAGCCCGTCAAGCTTTGACACCCTTGCTTCCTGCGTCACAAGCTTCCTTAAGCTGCGACAGGCCTGATATCAAATGCGGTTTCATCTATCTGGCTAAGCTCCCAATTATTTTGTAGATTGAGCCAAAACTGGGGGCTTCCTCCCAAAGCCTTTGAAAGCTTAATTCCCATTTCAGCACTGATGCCTCTTTTCCCCCGGCATATTTCGTTAATCGTTTTTGGTAGGACGCCGATGTGCTTTGCAAGAGCGGATTGAGTAATCCCTATTTCTTCCAGCTCATCCTTTAATACATCACCGGGATGTACGGGGGTAAAATGTGTCTGAGTCATCTCATGTCTCCTTGCTAATTTAATGGTAGTCGACAATTTCGACATCCCATGCATTTTCATTTTCCCATCTAAAGCAAATACGAAACTGATCATTTATTCGAATGCTGCATAAACCTTTTTTATCTCCTTTCAGTTTTTCAAATCGATTGCCACGTATTTCCTTCAGATCCTGCATGGATGTTACAGCCCCTAAACGTGCAAGTTTTATCTGGCCTTTTCGGTGCAGTTCCTTTGGTAAAACCCGGAAAGATTCCTTGGTGGCTCTACCATAATTTATGTCCTCAGTTCCTTTGTTTTTGAAATTTCGAATTGCCATTTTGAATCCCGAAAAATATTATACCAACTATACCGGATTCCGGTATAACGGTCAAGTTATAATTTATCCGGATAAAAGCTGCTCTCCTGTCTTATGGATGGAAACGAAAAATGACGCAGTTGGTCCGCGCGGACCAGGTTCGTCAAATATCCTTCATAATCATTTGGAAACGGCGTTTCAGACCGCTCGTTTCGTGAATTACGTGTCCATTATCAGCTTAAAATTGCATTAATTCACAATTCAAGCTTTGACGCCCTTGCTCTGCTCTGCGAACCCTTGATAACGAAGAAGATGGGGTATCATCGGCTTTCCCCTAAAGGTAAACAAAATGGGATTTTTTAAACAATATATATCTCACCTATAAAAGAGTTATAAAAATGTGTCCAAATCTTACGTAATGCCTGATCAATTAAACATTTATTAAATTTTTCCCATTTTTTTTACGATCATTTGAGGTTTTATGATAAATG
Source organism: Deltaproteobacteria bacterium (assembly GCA_019309945.1). GTDB lineage: Bacteria > Desulfobacterota > Desulfobacteria > Desulfobacterales > JAFDFH01 > JAFDFH01. Next base: position 11,032 of record JAFDFH010000020.1, on the reverse strand, counting down.
GTCAATATCGATAGGCTCAATAATAAGTTATTCAACTCGGAAAACTAGTTCCCCAAAGTTTCCATGTGAGACATTATGAAACAGATATGCAAGGATCTTGACGCACAATATCAGGAATTCGATGATCTGGTCAAAGGGCTCGATGAACCCCAGTGGTACCGCAGCACACCTTTTTTTGAGTGGACAATTTTTGATCAAGTCGCCCATATCGCCTTCTTTGACCACGAGGCCCTGCTAGCCATCGAGGATCTGGATCAATTCCAGGAGCGCGCCAAAGGGTTGATGGAAGTCATCATGTCCGGCGGCAGCTTGCGGGCCCATACGAATCCGCTGCTGGGTTCCAAAGAACCGGAAGCATTATTAACACTCTGGCGAAGCATCCGTTCACGTTTGCTTCACCGGCTGCAAAGGATGGCTGTAAAGGATCGTTTGTCATGGTATGGGCCGGATATGAGCGCGCGCTCCTTTGCCACGGCACGCCTCATGGAAACCTGGGCCCATTCCCAGGATGTCTTTGATGCACTTGGGATAAAGCGGGTTAACCGTGAAGGACTCTTTCACGTGGCACACATCGGTGTGTCCACTTTTGGTTGGAGCTTTGTTGCCAGAAATCTCCAGGCACCTGACATCAAACCTCGTGTGGAGTTGAGTGGACCGGCAGGCGAGCAGTGGGAATGGGGCGACCCCGCTTCAAAGGAAAGGGTGTGGGGCAGTGCAGAGGATTTTTGCCTGGCGGTCACCCAAAGGCGCAATGCCGCTGATACAGGTCTGAAATGGCAGGGGGAGATTGTCGCAAAATGGCTTGCCATAGCCCAGGCATTTGCCGGAGAGCCCCAGGATCCCCCTCCGCCGGGTGTTCGGGTGGTTCGACTTTAGAAATAATATGGTTAAGATGCGATCCTGCATGCGCCTTGATACCGATTCCTCCCGCCGCTTATGGATAGAATCTCGTATCATTTTTTAATGGACTTATACCTCAACGGAGCGAAAGTAAAAGCATGACTGAACCTGAAATTGTTAAACATGGAAAAGAAAACGGCGATGGCATGATTATCCGCTATCAGACTCGGAAGGGTACGGATATCTTTGGATTGGGCATACCCAATGTCTATTCAGGAACGGATTGGGATCTCGGCCCTACCTGGTGTTATCTCATCTTGAATGAATGCACCACGCTTATTGACACGGGGCGTCATGGAAATGCCGAATTTCTTGAAACATTAGTCGATCTTACAGGCATTACCATAGATGAAATTGAGCGGATTATCATAACGCACGGCCATGAGGACCACGATGGTAATCTTGCGGACATTTTTTCTCGAACTTCATCACAACTATGGGCACATCCTATTTATGAAAAGATGATTGCTTATAACACCGCAGTCAGCGGTGTAGTAAAAAACCCGGCGTTTCCCGTATCCTGCTGGCATTGTCCCATGCCTCCGGAATTCAATAAAAACTGCCTTTCCTACCAGAAAAAGCGAAGCCAACTGCAGGTGGATGTCTTTATCGGCCACCGGGAAGAACCCCAAATGGAGCGTTGGGATTTTTTTCACACCCCCGGACACACTCCCGATTCCATCAGCATTCTTTTAGATAAGGAGGTGCTATTTACCGGGGATCATGTGCTTCCCGATATCACACCCCATCCTTCTCGATCGGCCTATTTTGAAAATAGCAGGCAAGTCCTCCCACTCGATTATGCCGGCCAAAACAGGGTCTATGGCTTAACTAATTATCTAAAATCATTACAGATGATTAAAAGCCTGCCACCTGAGTGGCTCAGGGTGATCTTCCCCGCCCATCGACTGTTTTATAAGAATAAATTTAACCTTATTCATGATTTGCGGCAGCGGGCCGATGATATTATTCAATTTCACATCCAACGATGCAGGGATATCTTGAATATAATGAATACCGGGATATACAATGTTTCCGAAATCTCTGTTGAGTATTTTGAACCCTCTCTATTAAAGGGGATCGGGGGGAAATTTTTAGCGGAAAATGAGATCTTAAGCCATTTGGAGGTAATGGTTGAATGTGGAGATGTAAAGTGGGAGGATTTTTATGACGGCATTGCCAAGCCGACAGGCTTTCACAGATACGAACAAGCGATTCGCAAATATCTTTCAAACGACCATATTGAGGTGAGATGAACCCCGGGAAATATGGGACATAATACCTGCACCGGCTATATGCTTAAACCGACGCGAAAGCCCTCTTCTATGGCTTCTTTTGCGGTGCGAGGCTCAGCACAATCTCCCACCGAATATAGCTCTGCAACTCTGCACGCTAGGTCCTCTGCAAACTGCTTGGTTGTTTCATAGCCGAGGGCCAGCACGACTGAATCTCCTCGAATAAATTCGGAAGCGCCTTCCCGGCTCACCCTTACGCCTTCGTCAGAGATCTCCTCTACCGTGGTATTTGTCTCCATCTTTATGCCGGTCCCTTTTAATCTTGCAAGAAAGAAGGGCCTGTAAGTTGCTATTACATTATTTGCCATGCGCCCGAGCGTTTCCACGATAATTACGTTTTTCCCCGCCTTCACGAGAAACTCTGCCGTTTCACAGCCAACCATCCCGCCACCGGCGATGATCACGGTCTCGCCCACTTCCTTCTCGCCTGTCAACACCTCTTCTGCTGTGACCACATTCTTTCCCCGGGAGCCCGGGATATCCGGGATAATCGGCTTTCCGCCTGTAGCTAATATCACAGCCTCGGGTTTTTTCTCTTCAATTGTCCCGGGCTCAATTGAAGCCGAAAGCTCAACTTGCACGCCCGCCTTCTGGGTTCGAACAATTAAGCTCTTCACCAAAGCTGCCATTTCATCCTTATAAGGGGGGATGGAGGCTATAAAAAGCCTGCCTCCCAATTCCTCCTCTTTTTCATATAGCGTTACTTGGTGACCTCTCGATGCCGCCGTTATTGCTGCTTCCATACCTGCAGGTCCCCCTCCAACAACAAAAACCTTTTTAACCTTTTTCGCAGGCTCCAGGACATATTCCGCTTCTTTTCCCACTCCGGGATTTACAGTACAGGATATAGCCGGCTTTGTCTGTTCCCCCCAATTTCTATATCCTGACAGAATAGCGGCAAGACAATTTGCGCAAGCAATACAGGGAACGATCTCCTCAACCCTTCCCGCCTTTGCTTTGTTGGGGAGTTCCGGGTCGGCGATTAATGCTCGGCCCATGCCGACAAGGTCGGCTTTTCCCTCACCAATTATCCTGTCTGCCAAAACAGGATCATTAATGCGATTGGCCGCAATCACGGGTATGCCGGCCATCCCTTTAATTCTCTCGGCAAGGTAGACGAAAGCCCCTCTGGGAAGCGATTGATGGATAGTAGGTACAGGGGATTCATGCCAGCCGGTATAGACATTTATTGCCTTAACACCAGCCGCTTCAAGCATACGAACCGCCTCTTTGGGATCTTCATCTTCAATGGTATAGCCACCCTCCATATTCTCTTGAACATTGAGACGGCAAATGATGGGATAATCTTCACCCGCTGTTTGCTTTATTCGTTCCACGATTTCCAGAATAATCCTCATCCTATTTTCTAAACTTCCCCCATATTCATCCGTGCGCTTGTTAGTGGATGGAGATAAGAAGCGATTCAAGAGGTATCCGCCTGCGACAATTAATTCTATCGCATCAAAGTCGGCCTGGCGTGCTCTAACTGCTGCTTTCCCGTACTCCTCGATGAGCCGATGAATTTCTTCAATGGAAAGGACTCTCGGCGTGCAGCGCATTATCCTGTTGGGTACCGGAGAAGGGCCTACCACCTCAGGGGAGCCTCCTTCTTCGCATATTAAGTGATACTGAGTTATCAACTGCGGCGCTATTTTCGATCCATAAGCGTGGACGGCATCAGTTAACCTTCGTGCACCGGGGATAAAGCGGTCATCATATAAGCCGGGTTGTATGGGGCAGCCGACATAGGTTGGCGTGAAGGGTACGATGATGAGGCCAACCCCTCCTTTCGCTCTCTCAGTAAAATAATCGACAAAGCGGTCACCCACCGTCTCGTCATCCTCGCCATATCCTGTGGTCACCGGCAACATCACCAACCTGTTTTTAAGCTCCATCTCCCCTATCTTAATAGGATTGAACAAGTTTTTTAGCTCCGCCATATTAAGCTCCCTAATGAAATGATAAAAATCTATTTTTTTAAAGAAAATCAAAAATTATGAATTGTGTATTGCACTCAACCGAACCTCAACAGATGGAAATATCCATTTTCCGGTCGCAGCTAGATCAAAGCTACCAGAGACAATCCGGGGTGTCAAGATTTGACACCAAGACTGACCCCACCTGCCGTCACCTGGTCTTTATTAATGGGCGGGTTGTGTAAAAGTTGTTCTCGGATGGGAGATGAGAAAAAATGACGCACTTGCGCTCCGGAGTGCAAGTTGACTAATTGATTTTACAGCATTTTTTTCAGCCTAAATTCGCCGAAAACACACAATTCAACTTGGGAAAATAGGTCCCGAAGCCCTTCCAATAACCACTATAAATATCTCTGAAGAAAATCTTGCATTTGCAGTGAAAAAACTTAATCATAGGCCAAGCAGGTGCCTGGCCTACCAGTCACCCCATAAAGTGTTCTGGCAGACATCAAGTGGTGCACTTGCAACTTGAATTCACCAGGTTTAAATCAAAAATTAGGGTTTGAACCCCATAGCGATGAAGGTAAACCCCCATACGATAAGACGTTTTTTCAGGTTAAATGGGAAAACGGAAAGGAGTCCATATGTCCGACCTGGTTAAAATCGAAACCGAAGATTATATTGCCCATGTTCGTCTCAATCGTCCGCAAAAATACAACGCCCTGAACCCTGAGATGTTCGAAGCGATTATCGAAGCCGGGCAATCCATTGCTGCGGATTCATCAATTCGCGCGGTTGTTATGTCCGGGGAAGGCAAAGGATTCTGTGCCGGTTTGGATTTCCAGAGCTTTATGGAACTGGGTAAAATTAATCCCGAGGAAGCGTTTGCCCGGCCCGCCGACAGCCCCGCAAATTTCGCCCAGCTTGTCGGGTATATTTGGAAGCAGGTTCCCGTACCGGTCATAGCCACCGTACATGGCGCCGCTTTCGGTGGCGGATTCCAACTTGCCTTGGCGGCGGATATCCGCCTGGCGGCTCCCGATGCCCGGTTCTCGGTTATGGAAATCAAGTGGGGTCTGGTGCCGGATATGTCGGGAACACAAACCCTGAGGGATCTTGTGCGACTGGATGTCGCCAAAGAACTGACGTTTACGGGCAGAATCGTTGAGGCGCAAGAAGCCGCTCAACTGGGTCTTATCACCAGAGTGTGTGATGATCCGCTGGCCGAAGCCCGGAAAATGGCCTCGGAAATCAGCGCTAAATCGCCCCATGCTATTGCCGCCGGCAAACGCCTGCTGGAAGGCGCCTGGCACGGTTCCCATGCCGATGGCTTTCAATTGGAGGAAACCTTGCAGCGCACCTTGATCGGTTCCGCGAATCAGATCGAGGCCGTCATGGCCAACTTTGAAAATCGGGCGTCGAAATTTCAACGCCGTGAGTAAGTTCGCACTTGCCGTATATCCCGTTTTCTTTAACCGACCTGGAGAAGAGCCTTATTTGGTAAGCCCTGCGATCTCATTGTAGAATTCGATCTCCGGCTCACCCGCAAGGAGACAAGGGGTCACCCATTAAAGGGTGAGTCAAGAGAAAAAACACCTCTACGGTGCCTTCTTGACCATCGATCTTACGCTCGAAGACAAACGGCTGTTCCCCCTCTTTATATCCCCTGGCTAAAAGTAACTTTCGAATGGTCCTGTATCCTTCATCCTTAAGTTTCCTGTGGTCGAGGGCTATATCCACATCAGTGCTGCCGATATGTGGTGTTTTTTGATTGCCCAGAAGGAGTTCCGGGACCCATCCTCCGACAATGACGATATGGTCACGATATTCTCCCAAAAGGTGTACCAGTTCAATTAAAACTGAACGGGCTGCCTCAACAGCCCCAGCAGTATAATCTTTTTTAGTTACCATTTTGGTCTGATTATCTGTTTAAGAAGTGCCCTTGCAGCTTCTTCCCCACGGCCGCGAAAGCCCAGAAGATCAAGGTAAATTTGGACTGGAGACGCGATCTTTGCCCCCTCAAGCTCAAGGGTACCATAGAAAATCCCTTTATCGTAAGGTGTTAGTATGCTCACATTCGCACCACTTTGGACTTCTTTGAGTTTCATCATCCCGGTAATATCTTCTTCAGCCGCTTCAATATAGACAAAAGACCTCTGATACCGTACAGCCGGAGCGAGTCGCGCCGCACCGGAAAAACCGGTTAAGGCATAATTCAATTTTCTTTGATTGCAAATTTCAGCGATGCCGGCTTCAATTTTAGGAACGCTTTTCAGTGAATAAAAATTGCGAACTCGATTTTTTCGATAAGTGTAATTTTCAGCCCACTCATTTAACAACTGTTCCGGTGCAATTAAGGAAAATCCATCCCGATCCGTTTGTATCCACTCGCGGTCATTAAGCAATTTTTTGACATTCGCTACCTGTCCCAGGCTGACCCCAGCCTCATCTGATAAAAGTTTAAATTTCCATCTTGCTCGGGGTTTGTTTAATAAAACCCTCAATACCCTCTCGGCCTTCGGTGAATAAAGCGAGCGCAAATCGCGCTTTTTGGCAAACAAATTAGGTCTGCCTTCCTGCTCGATATACACCTGTTCGAAACACAAACGGCAATTGCCGGACAGATCCGCATAACCGATCCCTTCTTTTATACAAATTTCAGATGCTTTCGAAGAAATGTATGGCGCCATAAAGATTGCATACGCTCCTGGGAAAACATCCTGATATCTTAAAAGCTGATTCACGGCTTCACGCGCAAACCGGGGCTGGCCATTGCTCCTAATCTCAACCACCAAATCTTTTTCAATATCCAGCAGCAATAGTTTTACCAACAAATCCGGATTTTTGTCTCCTTTTCCAGGTTGCTGCTGGATGCCGTTGATTTTCAAAAAGGGAACTTTTGACAGACAGGTTCGCAATGCCTCTTCGGCGCTTTTTTCAAGTTCGTCACCAGAAATTTTCATCTTAATTATTCCTTTCAGCATTTGCTGAAAAGATAGTATATGGTGAAATTAATGTTTAGTCAAGATGTTTTCAATTAAATTCCATTTTTCAGCATATGTTGAAATGTCTTTATTAGTGAAAATTCTAAAAGTGAACTCCGGGACGTCTATTCGATTATATCCTTGTGTGCAAATGGGGACGTCCCCATTCCCTATATTATTATATCACTTTTAGCATCAGCGGGTTTTAGCTGATTATTGATCCACCATAATAGTATTTACGGCTGCTTCTTTCCAAGACGATCGGGATTATCGGTTTTCGATATAATGCATAATCGCCTTGAATTGGCTCTCCCCATCAAGCCCGGCTTCGGCCAGAACCATGTGAGCCTGACCGCTCCCGAGATAGTGACCTTTTTGAAATGGGTGGAGGCTCATGGACAGGCCATACTGTGATCGAATCCATTTATAAAGGGTTGGAAGAGTGAACCCCGTGATGCCCATAGCTGACTGTGCAAGCGAATCGGGAAAAATCCGCTCCTGTTCATACGCGGGCAGGAGATCAAAGAGCTCCGCGCTGGCCACATAAAACACATCCAGATCAGTTCCCTTCACTGCGAGGAGCGGCATTGTTTCTTCGATAAAGGCATAGGCCACATCGCTTCCCTGAAGCACCAGGGTTCCTTCCGCATTTCCTTCCGAGCGCCGCAACTGATATACACCGGTAACCACAGTATCGACCGGAGCCAGTCCTGCTGCCGCACGATCCAGGATTGTTTCATTGGGTCGTGTCACAAAGGGGGCGATTACTGCGGGGCGTGCAGCCAAGGCAGCCGAGGTCAGTGACCATATCTCCGCAGGGTCCCACGGCGTGAGGGTGATCACGGTTCCCAGCGGGAAATTTTCCTGCAGGAGTTGCAGGGCCTGGGGGTCAGCATGGGTAGGCCCGTCTTCACCAGTTTTCAGGCCGGCATGGGCACACACAAGAATAAAGGTTTTATAGGGTTCTTCTTTGATTGCCTGCCGCGCCTGGTTGCCGATCGCATGAAGGCGTGATGTAATGTGCCCTAATGCGGCGATAAATGCGCCGTACGATGAGCCCACACCGATGTGATGTCCGAAGGTGGATAAGCCCGAAAGTATTCCGGACATGCCGTCTTCACAAATACCTCCGGTGGCCATGACCCGTGATCCCGGGTTGGTTACTGCATTATAATAGCCTTCGGGAAACTCTTGCCCGATCACATTGACACTGGTGGAGCCGAGGAGATCGGCCGAGGCGGCAAACAGGGCTCCGTTGCTTAGTTTGTTATATAAGTGAAGCACCCGACCCAATTCACCCCGCAGGGTGGTGGTTATCCCCGGTGCCAACTTAAGATTGTCGGGAACAACAGCAGCAGATTTCGCAGCCGTGGTAAAAACAACATCAATGGACGGTTTGTCCTTCCGGGGCTGCCGGTTATGACTGTTAAGCCTGTTCCGTGCATCGACCAGTCTTTGAGCCATCATCCCCGTTGTTTCCCGGTTATTCTCCAGTGTCATGCGAATAATCGTAAGGGCTTCCCATAAGCACTCCTCGATAATCTCGGCACGGGCGCCTCCGGTGCATCGCTGCTTCCCATCTTCACAACACGGTAATTGCACGGAGGCTGTATCCATGAGGGGTTTAAGAGCCGCATAAAATTCATTGGTGCAGAGGTTGTGTCCGGCACCATGGGATGCCTTACCTTCTATACCATACCGCCATCCCTTGGTGGTGCGATACACCACTGCCGTGGGCTGGTTGTTATCCAAACATACAGCTTTTCGCTGGGCCGCAATGACCTGCTGAAAATCGGTTCCGTCCGGCACCAGGATCACGTTCCAATCATGCAGATACGCCAACTCCATGGGATTCCATTGCACATAATCTCCCGGCACATCGCCGTCACGACATACATGATTTGAATCAATGGAAGCCTGGTTCCAATCCACATGCAAAACCGTGTTCCTGAGACATGCCGTTCCCGCAGCGGCCATTGCTTCGCTGATACGACCCGGGGTCATCCCTCCCTCACCTTCGACAATATGGACCCAGGGAGCCTGCTGTCCGTAGTAATCACGCGCCCCGAAAGCCAGCCCCAGGGATGTGCCCATTCCCACGCCTGATGCACCGGTGGAAAGTCGGATAAAGGGTGTTGCCGGCGTAGGGTGACCGTCTAGGGGTTTGGCGTTAAATTGGATAAACAAAGGTGTCTTGGTGATAGGATTCCGGCGAAACCCCAACAGGTCTTCGAGTCTGAGCTGAAGCCGGTGATTGGACGGAAGGAGATCAGGGGCTTCAATGCGTATCACTTCGTTCCGGAGCGCCCACATAGCATAAAGACCTAAAGCCTTATGCCCTGCCGCGTATGAGATCAGGTCAGCGTCATCCCGATCCGGATCCGCTATATCATAATCCATGGCGTCAAAGAGCAGTCCCGCGACAAACCTTCCCGAGGAGATCGAGCCGCCGGGATGCCCTGATGTGGGAACGTAGTTAAAGAGCAGCGCACATAATGACCGGTAAATAAGATCAAACTGTTCGAAATGCCTGAGCTCGGTTTTTGAAATCGGACTTCCCTCCTCTTCCAACACAACCGAAATATCACAGTAGATGCTTCGACGTGGTCCGAATGAAAATCCCATGGTCTTCTCCTTTCACATTGTACCATTCACCAAAGCAATGGTATTGGCTCCGGCACGTTCCTATCGGTTGGTATACCAATCGTATTACGATTCCAAAAACACTTTTAATTTATGCAAACCTTCCTCGATTTCCGTGGTATCGATTCCGGAGTATGCGAGACGGATATAATAATTGGTCTCACCCTCCAAGGCCCTGCCGAAGTGCAGCCGTGTACACACGGAAACACCGCTTTTTTCGAGAATAGCCCGCCGAAATTGATCGTAATCATTAATACCCTTGTTTTTCATGGCCCCGGTCACATTGGGAAAGAGGTAAAATGTGGCTTCCGGACGAAAAGAGCGGACACCCTCGATGGAGTTGAGAATATCCACCGCCGTGTCACGCCGTTTTTTAAGTGTCTCAAGTATCTTTCGGGGTTCTGATTGGTCACCGGTGAGACCTTCAATAAGCGCATGCTGGATAAAGTGATTGGAACAGGATTCATCGTTGACGTTTAGTTTGGCGATAACATCAATAATCTCCTTCGGGCCGATGGCAGCGCCGAGCCGCCATCCTGTCACGGCAAATTTTTTCGAGAAGGTATAGAGCAGCACACACCGCTCTGCCATACCCGGCAGCGATGCAAATGAAACGCTCTTTCCGCTGTAGCGAATATCAAAATAGGCTTCATCGCACAGTACATAGAGATCATGATCGCGAACAAGTTCGGCGAGCCGTTCAAGTTCAGCCATAGTGCATTCAGCGCTCGTCGGGTTTTGCAGGTCATTGAGCACCAACAATTTTGTGCGCGGCGTGATTTGCCGTTCAATTGCTTCCATGTCCAGGAGAAAATTCTCCGGCCCTTCGTTATAACCATACGGAAGGGCCGTTCCCCCGTGAAACTCGATCTGTGATTCATAGATGGGGTATCCGGGGTTGGGGTACAACACTTCGTCACCGGGATTCATCAGGGCCAGGAAAAATTTCCCGATAGTGGGCTTTCCTCCTGGTTGGATGGCGATATTCTCCATGGTATAGGCAACTCCGTGGGAGGCACTCACATCTGCGGCAAGGGTCTCGCGCAACCCTGGAATTCCTGCATTGGGGCAATACCCGGTTTTGCCGTCTTTCATTGCGCGAGTGGCGGCCTCAATAATATTGCCCGGTGTTATGATATTCATGTCACCCAAGTGGAACGGATACACCTTATTACCCTTGACTGCGAAGGCGGCTGCTTCCGCTGAAACGACAAAGGCCGTTTCGGTTCCAAGCCGCTTTATTCTATCAGCAATCCTCATTGATATCCCTCCTTTCGTGGCTATGATTCATGAA
>JAFDFH010000201.1 GCA_019309945.1 Deltaproteobacteria bacterium | reverse complement strand
CCGTCGATTCGGATAACAGTCCGTCCCATAAGCAGAGGCCCTCAAATGGACCTTCTTGCCCGCCACTAGATCTTGAATCACATGTCCGCCACCATAATTAAATTCTCCGGGATAAACTTTGTTTAAAGGATCATCTTCACATGGTTCCGTAACGCCGATATAGCAATCCACAGCCGCCAGGCCCGCATAGGCAGGCACGTTGTTTAACCAGACTTTGGAAGCTTTGATCGGCGGAACCGAATGGCCGAAATTGATAAATGCTCCCGAAGAACACATGGGCGCAAAGGTCCCGGTGGTGACGACATCGACAGATCTTGCAGCCTCAACCGGCCCTTCCGTTTTAACAATATTGATCATCTCCTCGGCCGTAACGACGACAACCTTGCCGGATTTGATCTTTGCATTAATTTCCTTATATGTTTTTTTGATCTTATATTTTTTCATTTTTGATTATTCTCCTAAACCGGTTTTTACGGCGACCATTTTACCTGAAATATTATGCTCTATCCATGCAGGGTCCCACCATTCAATCGGGTTGACAAAGGTATGATGAATGAGCATAGCAAAGTGCAGATGATCACCACCTGCAAGTCCTGTCCTCCCTGTGTGTCCGATCTGATCACCTTTGGATATAATCTGCTCTTTTTTGACATCAAGATTGCTTAAATGCGAATACATGCTGAAAAGTCCAAACCCGTGGTCAATGAAGACGGTTTTACCGTAAATGCCCAGCTGATCGGCAAAAACAACTTTTCCGCCGTTAGATGCAGGGACCGCTGCACGTTCAACTGATGCCAGATCCACACCCAAGTGGATCTGGCGATCGATGATACGTCCCTTATATTTATAGGCACGATGGTCAGCAAAGCCCGCCGTTCTAGCGGCGTTCGGAAGCCGTAAAAACGACCCTTCCCAGTATTTGGTGTTAACGCTTACTTCTCCAATTTCACCGATCTTTTGATAATTAAGCATGCGTAATTCACGATTAATCTTGAGGAATTGCTCCACTCTGGATGTTTTGGCATCCTGGCGAATATCTGTATTAAATTCCGGAATCTTCCAGTTTAAAAACCGGTCGGTAATAGTGAGAACGTCCTTTTTAAAAACTTTCCGCTTGATGTGATATGGAAACCCTGCCCGTGCGCTGTTACCTGCTTGATCGGTCGCCTGAATAAATATCTCGGTTCCCTTTCCCTGGGAGTAACCCAATGCGAAAAATGCCATGAAGACGTTGGTATCCTGAAAAAATCCAGGATGTCCTGGAAAAAAATTTTCCCCAACGAGAACACCGCTTTCCGGACAGGATTCCGATGTCCGATAAATAATAAGGCCTGCACCGCCCTGGGCGATGTTATGCGCCTTGCTCAGAATATCGATTTGAGGAGAACGTGTATCGATCACAACATTCTCCTCGAGATATGTTCGGTTACCGTGCCACCATCGACGCCAGGATAAATCGGATACGGCAATACGCAAAATCGCTTTTCCGTCCGTTATTCCAAGCTTCTTGGGTTCAATCAGGATATTAATCGTCGTCTCATGAACTTCCCCACCTCCTAAAATACCTCCGGATGGAAAGTCCCTTTCATATAAAATTGTTTCCTTTCCGTCTTTTAAAAGACCGATCCATATTCGTCGTATTCCGCTCTTTGTATCGGATATAGAAACGGTAATCTCCCGCGACATCCCTAAAGACCTGGAAGTGAGATCTATCCCGACGGACGGCTTCTGGCCTTCCAGTCGTGTGATTAGGGTCCAGACCATTGCCAGGGCAACAAGGGCACACATGAGCCAAATCAGCCACCATCTAATCTTTTTTTCTTTAACTTTCAATGGGTTACTGTAAACCTCCCTAGTTTAAGATTGACACGGACAATAACAGTTAAGATACCTGTAATCAAGGCCTGTTTTTCGTTTCTTGACTTTTAACCGCGTGCACGCTAAAAGAAAAAACGACTGGTTACAACGCTTATGAGCATAATTGTCAAAACAGATGGAATTTTCATCGGGCAGGGGCATCCTCTGGCCTTGGTTTCAGGTCCCTGTGTCATAGAAGATTATGAAACGACTTTTGAAATCGCTTCTTTTCTCAAAGAACTGACTCAAAAATTAGATATACCTTTTATCTTCAAAGCTTCCTATGACAAGGCCAATCGTACGTCCATTACTTCTTTCAGAGGACCCGGGATCGAAGACGGACTTAACATTCTGGCGCAGATCAAAACAGAACTGGGTGTTGTCTTACTTTCCGATGTTCACAGTATCAATGAAGTTAATACGGCAGCTCAAATTCTGGACATTATCCAGATCCCCGCATTTTTATGCAGACAAACGGATTTTGTTTTAGAGGTAGCAAAAACGGGAAAGCCTGTAAATATCAAAAAAGGACAGTTTCTGGCCCCATGGGATATGAGGAATGTTGTCGAAAAGATAACCTCCACCGGAAACAAACAGATTCTAATTACGGAACGGGGGACAATGTTCGGATATAATAACCTGGTGGTTGATTTTCGGGGAATCAAAATCATGCAGGCGACCGGTTATCCGGTGATATTTGATGCCACGCACAGTGTTCAGATGCCTGGAGGGGCAGGAACGCGTTCCGGAGGACAGCGGGAATTTGCACCGATTCTTGCTCGAGCAGCAGTTGCTGCAGGGGCCGACGGAATATTCATGGAGGTTCACAAAGATCCTGACAGAGCCCTTTGTGACGGCCCCAATTCATTAACACTGGATACGCTTGAAGAATTATTAAAGCAACTCAAAGCAATTAAAAAAGCATTAGGAACAAGTTAGTTCGCTTCGCTCGCAATTGGAATTGAAAAAAATTGAGAAGTTACTTGGAATGTTGGAATACTGGGTTCTGGCCCAGAGGACCAGGTTTTTTTATGTTTAAATAAATGATCTTCGAGAAACTGAAACGTATAAAAATGCTCCTCATTGATGTCGACGGTGTCCTTACCGATGGGAGTATTATTTACAATGACAGGGGTGCCGAAACCAAGGTTTTTAATGTAAAAGACGGCCTGGGTTTAAAACTGCTGATGGCCGCAGGCATTCAAGCGGGTATCGTAACCGGCAGGACATCAAATGCCCTTTATTACCGCTGTAAAAATCTCGGGATTACCCATATATTCGACGGTGTTCGTGATAAGGCAGCGGTATTGAAATTTGTCTCGGATCAAACAAAAATCTCGGCAAATGAAATTGCTTTTGTGGGGGACGATCTTCCAGATCTCCCCATTATGAGGCTTGTAGGGCTCCCCATCGCGGTGGCCGACGCCCACGAAACCGTCCTTGCGAAGGCCGACATGGTTACTTCTGCAAAAGGCGGAAACGGGGCGATAAGGGAAATTTGCGAAATGATACTGAAGGCTCAGGGACTCTGGGGGAAAATTGAAGAAAAATTTTAATCCCAAGAAAATAAAATTGTTTCTATTTTCAATTATTTTCCTCGTATTCGTGACTGTGCTGGCGGTTTTTATCGGTTACCGGCAGATCCTGGGCAGCCGTGACAACCTCATAGCGGCCATCCAGGATAAAGCGGATATATCCATCAGCCGGATACATCATATCGCAACACGAGAAGGTAAGAAGGAATGGAGCCTCGATGCCAAATCGGCCCAGATGATGGGTTCCGATAAGGAAGTCATCCTGGAAGATATATCTGTAATTTATTTTATGGAAAATGAAAGTGAAGTTCACCTGAGAGCAGATCATGGTTTATTAAAGTATAGTTCAAATGATATCAAAATGGAAGGTAATGTTGTCGTACAGAGGGAAAATTATACACTTAAAACGGAAGCTTTGCATTACAATCATAGCCGGCGGGTATTTTTTTCGAGTGTACCGGTGGAGATCTTAGGAGATGCAGTAAATCTGACGGCCGACACAATGTCTTTTGATTTAAATACGAAAAAGACCTTGTTTGAAGGAAATGTCAACGGAACTTTCCACGAAAATACCTTTTTATAAGAAGCGGTTGTAAAATATTCTGGTAACTTCTCAATATATTCCGGTAGGCCCGCTGCGCCATCCGGTAATTTTTTTTCAAAACGGGCAAAACTTGCCGTATGGAATATTGCGAGGACTAAAATTTGACGGTTTCGTAAAAAGTCTTTGAATAAGCGCCGGATGGCTAAGTAAAAAGGCGCATATACAAGGCGTAGTGGTTTTTCAGGGACGAGACTATACATATAGTATGTCGAGTTCCTGAAAAACAGCTACAACGCAGTAGATGAGACTTTTTACGACGCCATCAAAATTTGAGCATGACGTAGAGATTGGCCAAAGGGGACGTTTTGAAATTGCCTCGTAATAAAATATTATCGACGGCTCTGCCGATTGGGGCCAAAATTTTTCTTTGGGCGGTTGTGTTTATGACCGTCACGGCCTTTGCTGCTGATACGTCACTTCCCCCAAATAGTAATCAAAACAACAAGATTCATATAACCGCTGACCGGCTTATCGCTGATAGTGAGACCAAAAATGTTGAATTTATTGGAAATGTCAGAGTGACCCAAGGAACCTCGGTGATCACAGCGGACAGGGTCAGAATCTTTTATCATCAGATTTCGGGGAATAAAACGGGGGGCCTTGATGGGGAAAATTCGATTGAAAAAATAATCGCCAACGGCAATATAAAAATACGCTTCAAAAACATACTTGCAGTATCTGAACAGGCGGTCTATATTTTAGACACAAAGGTTCTGGTCTTAACGGGACCGGATTCTAAAATCTCTAGTAAAGGCAACTCTGTAACCGGTGAAAAAATAACCCTGAACAGAGCAAATGAACGCATTACCGTTGAAGGCGGAAACCAAAAGCGTGTGGAAGCCATACTCTATCCGGGTGAAAAAGGGATTCAGTAGTGCCCGAACGAAAACAATGCGTTTTTTTGTAAAAGTTCAGCCACCAGACACGAAGGCACAAAAAAGGAATATGCAGTTTAAACTTTTGTCAAAATAAAATATTTCGTGGATTAAAACTTGTGTCTGATGCAAAAATTGGATAGACTAACAGATTTCGTTCAGGCACTAAGGGTTTACGAAAAAATAAGTTCGCAATTTTAGGTGTTGAGGCGCCCGGCCGGCAAGGCGCGAAAGCGCAGGAATATCTGGCATATTCCGAGTTTTCGCAACGCCGCCAGGCGGGAGGCATCGGCGGTTAAAATGTAAAGTTATTTTTGAGTGAGCCCTAAGAAAAAGCAGAAATCAGCGAATGCCAACATTGTCTCTTCGGGAATTGGTTAAGATCTATCACGGCAGGTGTGTTGTCAATTCCGTAAGCCTAAATGTCGAGAGCAGCAGCGTTGTCGG
>JAFDFH010000019.1 GCA_019309945.1 Deltaproteobacteria bacterium | reverse complement strand
CTGCAAGCACCGGTAAAACATCCCCTGGTATATTCAGGTTTTGGTACCAGAATCATGGGGCGTACCCTTGGAAACAAACCCGGAGATACCGCTGCCATCCTTATTCCTTCCGTGGGTTGTCCGGTCGGATGTAATTTTTGTTCTACTTCCGCACTGTTCGGAGGCAAGGGGAAGCTTGTCGATTTCTTTAAAACTGGTGAAGCGCTTTTTACCGTGATGTGTCAAGTCGAAAAAGAACTCAATGTACGATCTTTTTTTATTCTGGATGAAAACTTTCTTTTGCATCGCAAAAGAGCCTTGCGACTGCTTGAATTAATGAAAAAAAACAACAAAAGTTGGGCAATGTATGTTTTCAGTTCTGCCCGGGTGCTGCGATCCTATCGCATGGATCAGCTCGTGAGGTTGGGAATCGCATGGGTATGGATGGGGCTGGAAGGGGAGAACAGCCAGTATCAAAAACTCAAAGATATTGATACCCGGTCTTTAGTGAAATTACTGCAATCACATGGGATTCGCGTTTTAGGATCGACAATAATCGGCATGGAAAACCACACCCCTGAAAACATCGATCAGGTCATCGATTATGCCATCCGCCATGAAACCGATTTTCACCAGTTTATGCTGTATACACCCAATCCGGGCACACCTTTGTACGAGCAACACCGCAAAGATGGAACCCTCCTGCCCGAAGCAGAGTTTCCGGTAGCAGATGCCCACGGTCAGTATCGCTTCAATTACCGGCATCGACACATTCACGATGGTCTGGAAGAACAGTTTCTTATCGATGCCTTTCGCCGGGATTTCGAGGTCAATGGTCCCAGTCTTGCCAGAATGATCCGGACGTTATTAAACGGCTGGCAAAGGTATCGAAACCACCCGGACAAGAGTATTCGGAATCGCTTTGCATGGGAAATTAAACCGCTTCGAACAACTCATGCGGCCGCTGTCTGGGCAATGAAGAAATGGTACCGAAATAACGAATCGATTGCAAAAAAAATGGATTCCCTGCTCGGGGACATATATAAAGCCCTTGGCTGGAAAACAAGGATGATCGCTCCTTTGATTGGAAGAGCCCTTTTCACTACTTTGAAAAAAGAAGAAAAACGACTGGCCGATGGCTGGTCTTACGAGCCGGATTCATTTTACGAAAAAAATGCAGCGGCCCTGGCCATCGAAGACAAGAGCTCGGTCGGCGTTACTTCAGACGCTCCGCAGGTTCCGTGGGTTACCTATGAACCTTCACTGGCCCCCGGCAGATAAAAGCTAATAAAAGGTTTCGTAAAATTTGGACAAAAGGAAGAACCGTCTGGTGACCGCCATTGTCGCCAACCAGGGCGGCGAAATATTTGAGCTTGAAGGGTATGCCGCTGTAGGAATGGCCCGAGAATCCCTTGTTCCGCTTTTAATGGATAAAACCATTAATTTACCCCATGGCGCCGAACTCATGTTGCTCCCGGACAGAAAACCGATTCTCTACAACATGGATAAAGAAAGGATCGAGTGTCTTGAAGAAAATCCTTATGACCCCGGGGTGTCAATATTTCCGGTTGCGGCATTTAATTCCCCCGGTTACGTGATTACTTGTGCCAGTGCTTACGCTGAAGATAAAGGCGCAGGCTACCTTCCGCTATTTTCTTATGGCGCGGTTGGATGGCACCGTGGTCGGTTTCGATCAGCGGTTATCCTCGTGGATCGGGAAAAGCGGCAGGACCTGCGACTGATGAAGAAGGAGAAAATCATTTCCGGCGTTCAGGCTATGAGAAAAAAGATGCCCCGGAACAGATTAAGAGCGCATCTTGAAAAATGTGCGCTTGAATATGGATGCCCGGCCGCGAAAAATTTTTTTTTAGGAAGATATGAAGCCCCCCTTCCTACTTCCAGACATTGCAACGCCAGGTGCTGGGGCTGTTTATCACTTCAGGAAGATAATGAAATTCCGATTTCCCAGGATAGAATCGATTTTACCCCCTTGCCCCACGAGATCGCGGAAGTGGCATTGGCGCATATCAAAAAGGTCAATCGAAGCGTGGTCAGCTTTGGGCAGGGATGTGAGGGTGATCCCCTCCTGGCAGCGGATGCGGTTGAAGCGGCCATCCGTACGATACGTTCGGCCACCCGTCGAGGAACAATCAACATGAATACCAACGCAAGCCGGCCCGCTATCTTGGAAAAGTTGTTTGATGCGGGTCTGGACAGCATGCGGGTCAGTATGAACAGTGTTAGAAAAAAATACTATGATCGATATTTTCGACCAAAGGGCTACACGTTTGCCGACGTTAGAAAAAGTATCGATCTAGCGGTTCGAAAGGGAAAATTTGTCACATTAAATTATTTAAACTGCCCGGGATTCACCGATACCCCGGAAGAGCTGAACGCACTGATTTCCTTTTTAAAAAAGCATTCCATAAACATGATCCAGTGGCGGAACCTGAATTTTGATCCGGTCAGATACTGGAGCATAATGAATGGCACCGCAAAGCAAAGCAAGCCGGTCGGCATGCAAACCGTCCTTGGCAGAATCCGCAGGGCTTTCCCGGAATTGAAATTCGGATACTTTAATCCGCCCAAAGAGAAATTTGGAATTTGATCACAGCGTGTAGGCCCGGTAAGAGGCTTACCTGCAAAAAAATCCGCATTGACAACCCCCCCCCTTTTTTGCTATTTAGTGTCCATCCAGAAACGAGGATTTTTGTTCGAGATCAAGGCCTGCAAAAATTTTTACCACAGGTATCTATTTGATATTCCGAGGATAAAATTTTGAGCATAACGCAGAGATCGGGCAAAAAGACCGTTTCTGGATGGGCACTATTTAGATGTGTGAATCGCTTCGGTTTATTTGGCGCCTGCATACATCATTGTATATTTGAAACAGACACACAATTCGAAATTTTTGCCATATCCACAGTTAAAAAACGAGACCTTTGGAAAATGCCCCTTTTGTCCAATTTATAATCCCTGGAGGCCACCATGAAACAAAAAAATAAGAGGAAAATATTTTATCGAAAAGAGATCAAGCTAAATAGGTCCAATTTCATTTTCTTTATTTTTTCAGGTGTTGGCGCTGCGGTTCTGTCCGCATTGTTTATTTTCTTTTCATCCACCTTGCTAGCGCTGATGATAAACAAAGGCAATATTCAATCTGCAACCGGTCCTGTCGCCCTTTTTGGCCAAATTCTTGTAACCTACTGGTTTTATATTTTTGTTGGCAGTATACTGCTTATTCTTATTGCTACCCTGTTTACCCACAGGTTTTCCGGACCGCTTACAAGGTTCGAAATGTCGCTTGACAGAATGATCAACAATAATATCGGTTTTGAGATCAAATTAAGAAAAAATGATGAAAACAAAACCCTTGCAAATAAGTTTAACCTCTTTAATGCATGGCTTTCCTCAACGATTCAAGATCTTACGTCTCTTTCAGATAAGGTCGGTAGGCATCATGCCATGCTCCAGAAAACAGACCTTGCGGAAGATAATACCCTTCAGCAGGCAATCGTTCTAAACCGGAAGATGAAAAAAATACTTTTAGCATTCGAGTGTGAATAATCTCAATTGGCGGGTGGAATATTTATATTGCAATATGAACTCCCCGCTTAATTACCGCATGCACTGTAGGAGCAATGTCTGAAAAGAAAAGTTTCCACATGACTTCAGAAGAATTCCGTCAGTGTGGTCGAAAAGTTTCCACATGACTTCAGAAGAATTCCGTCAGTGTGGTCGCGATGTAATCGATTGGATCGCTGATTACTATGAGAGGATTGAAACGTTTTCGGTTTTGTCTCAGGTTCAGCCTGGGCAGATTCGTGCTTCCCTTCCTTCCACCCCGCCTCTGCAAGGAGAAGCCTTTGAAACTATTCTCGATGATGTGGACAAGCAGATTATCCCCGGTATCACGCATTGGCAATCCCCCAACTTTTTTGCCTTCTTTCCGGCAAACACCTCGGGTCCCGCTATTCTGGGGGAACTGCTAGCGGCAGGCCTTGGAGTCCAGGGAATGCTGTGGTCAACGAGTCCGGCTTGCACAGAGCTTGAGACGCATGTGCTCGATTGGCTTGTGGATATGCTTGGGCTACCCATCAAGTTCAAGTCGGATGCCAGTGGTGGCGGAGTGATTCAGGACTCAGCTTCAAGTGCTTCCCTTTGCGCCCTTCTGGCTGCCCGCGAGCGGGTCACAGACTATGATAGCAACCAGCGTGGATGCGATGGACGTTTAGTCGCATATGCTTCCTCACAAACACATTCTTCCATTGAAAAAGCGGTCAAAATTGCTGGGATAGGCTTCCGGAACCTACATCTTATCGAGGTGGATGATCACTTTAGGCTTCGCCCCGACGCCCTTGCCAGGCAGGTCAAGCAAGACCGTCAAGCTGGTCTTATTCCCTTTTTTGTTTGCGCTACCGTGGGGACTACATCCGCCAACGCCATTGACCCGTTGACAGCGATCGGTCCTATCTGTCAAAAGGAAGGTCTCTGGCTACATGTTGATGCCGCAATGTCCGGCACGGCTGCGCTATGTCCCGAATACCGATATATCCATGATGGGCTAGAACTGGCAGATAGCTATTGCTTTAATCCACATAAATGGATGTTTACTAATTTTGATTGTGATTGTTTCTATGTGGCGGATCGTGCGATCTTGATCAAGACGTTGAGTGTGTTACCCGAGTATTTGCGAAACAAGGCCTCTGAATCCGGCGCTGTTATCGACTACCGGGATTGGCATATTCCTCTGGGCCGGCGTTTCCGTTCCCTGAAGCTTTGGTTCGTCATTCGGTACTACGGGATAGAAGGCTTACGTTACCACATCAGACGCCACGTTGAACTGGCTCAAAAATTCGCAAAGTGGGTGGAGGCCTCTGATCGTTTCGAGCTAACCGCTCCGGTTCCATTGAATTTAGTTTGTTTCCGACATATGGGTGGTGACACCTTTAACCAGCTATTGTTGGACGGCCTTAATCAAAGTGGGCGTCTATATTTAACCCATACAATGTTAAATGATCAATTTGTCCTTCGGTTTTGTGTTGGTCAGACGTATACGGCGGAACACCATGTCCATAAGGCCTGGCAGTTGATTCAAGCAACAGCCGCAGAACTTGAAAGCAAATGAGATTCCGGGCATAGACGACACCCCCTGTAGATCTGAACTTCACACATATCAAACAAACTGAAATAAAATGGTTTAAATCGCCGATAAACCGATTGGATTGGGAATTTTCTTTAAGCAAGAGTTTTGATGACCTTCAGAGAAAAAAGAGAAAAGCTGCAAACGCTTTATGCGCTTTTCGAGATAAATGCCGATGGGTATAAAAAACATGCCATTTGTAAAATCGGCTGTACCTATTGTTGTACGGATGCGGGGAAGATAGATATCCTAACAATTGAAGGGCTCATTATTCGCGAGCGCTTGAGCAGTATGCCCAAGCCGTTGAGAAGAGCGATCAAGCAAAAACTTGCGCAAGATAAACGCGCGAGAGAAAATAAAAAGATCGTTTCGTGCCCGTTTTTGAAAAAGGACAACACCTGCCTTATCTACGACATTCGTCCTTTTTGCTGTAGACGGCTTTACTCCGTACAGGAATGCCGGGGCCGCGGCCCCACCATTCATCGCCAGGCTTATGCGCTATCAAAAAATACGGTGGGTGAGATGCAGCGATTAGATCACACCGGATATTCCGGACACATTAGCTTTATCCTTGATCTGCTCGACCGGACGGATTTTAGAACACTCTATCAGTCAGGTGGTTTTGATCCCGCCAAAATCATGGCGTTCGGAAAAACACACGGCGTCATTATTAACCGCCTGATTTCCAGGTCTTGAGAGGGAATTATTTTTTAAGCAAATCCTGGGGCGGTTCGTAATTAGCGATATAAAAATCATCAATGATTCCTTTTGCCTTTAAGGACTCCCCATATGCCCTGGCCGACGCTTTATCGGGAAAATGGGAGATCCTCACCTGGTACCACTTCTTTTTGGTACCTTTGGCTTCGGTCCAGAAAACATCCAGCCCTTGCTTTTTAAGGTGCTTCACATATTTTTCGGCATGTTCGGATTTTAAGTATGCTGCAACCTGTATCGTAAATCGGTCCGTGATGACGGGAACCGATGCGAGCTGATCATTTTCGGTGGCGGCCGTATCCGTTTTGATCAGATGTTCGAATGTATTGATCACTAAAATCACAAGCCCGATCGCCAAACCTGCCACTGTTATCCTCATAAGAATGACTTTTGATCGCTTGGAACGTATGATAAAGTGAATCAAATCCCTCAATCCGGCAATAAACACCTTAAATGCTGATGTGATAACTCTTAAAAGCGTATTGCCCATCAGGGAAATTATTCTGCCGATGGTGCTTCCAAGCCGTATTGCGCGGGTCTGTTTTTCCTCAACCACTGGCTGAACCGGCGGATTGAATCCAGCTCGCATTGTTTTTAAACGATCCGTATCAACATCTGCCAGCAATTTTTTCGCTTTATGAAGTAAATGCCGGGTTCGTTCAGTTTCAGGAATCCAAAAGGCACAGGCAGCAATCCCTTTTAAAAGCTGTGTTTGGTCTTGATCACGCTCCAAAGCCTGGATATAAATTCGCAGAGCCCATTCGTCAGCGCGCCCTTCGCCGAGAAAAATGCTCGCAAGTTGTCCAACAACCGCTTGGGCTCCATTCGGATCCCCGCGTAATACACGCCGGTAAGTTTGCAGGGCCTGGAAATCGGTTCTTTCTTCATTCAGATAGAACTCCGTGAGCAAAAGCTGAATCATCTTGTTCTTCGGCTGGGCATTGCCGATACGAATGGCTATCTCATAATGTTCTTTTTTTAAGCCATCCTGGTTTGCGAGTTGCTGCAGCCAGTTTTCGGCAACTTCCTCATCCTCCGGATGCGATTGGAGATAGGAGCAAATAAAATTTTCCGAAGTATAATCTTTATCGGCGCGTGCAAGATAGAAGCGCGCCAGGTGAGCGGTAATGTGGGTGGACTGTCTTTTTTTTACAATGGGCGACAGAAGAAAACTGTCGAAAACCGCGACAGCCTTGCGGAAAGCCTTATCTGCTTCATAATGCATGCTGTCTCTTTCCCAAGCAGTGGCTTCCGTGATCAAGCGCTCAATAAAATACAAGCCCAAACGGTTAAGAAACCAACCCACGGCGATAAAAACGAGAACCAGGATGCCCGATACCGGAACAAGTGTCCAACCAAGCCCGATGCTTGACTGGAAGGCCGGTAAGGCCCAAAGAATCGTCAATCCTCCTAAAAGAATTGTTACCCACAGGCGAAAGGCAAAAGGTTTTAAAACGGAAGCCATTGATATTTTATTTCCAATTATCCCAAGGTACCAAACTGGAGTTAGTCATGCTCTCCCCCCGGTCGGTCTTCTTATTTATCGTTTGACTTTCACGTAGAACGACACGTAACGGATTCGGGGTTGAACTGGTTGCCGCCTGGCCCGTGTTCGGATCGACCTTTTCAAAGCGGATATCCGAGGGCATGGGAAACTTCCTTGGTGGCTCGCCTTGAGTCGCCTTGATCATGAAATCAGCCCATATCGGCGCCGCGCCGCGCCCGCCGGTAATGCCCACACCGCGCGTGTCTTTCAGCCCCTTTTCACGGTCGTAACCCACCCAGACCGATGTGGTCAGGGTGGGCGTGAAACCGGTAAACCAGGCGTCTTTGAAACCATTCGTTGTGCCGGTTTTTCCGGCTGCCGGCAGATCAAACCCCAGACGTCGAACCACAGCGCCGGTGCCTTCATCCAAGACACCGCGCATCATATCCACGACTTGATATGTCAGGCTAGCGTCCAGGACCCTTTCACCACTGGCAATCTTTTCTTCCAGCACTCTACCCAGGGCGTCTTCGACCCGCCAGATCCAGAATGGCCTGTGCCTGATACCACCGGTGGCGAAAGTGGCAAAGGAAGTAGACATTTCCAGGGGGCTGACCCCGGATGTTCCCATGGCCAGAGAGTAAACCGGCGACAAATGGCTTTCGATTCCGCAGCGGTGGGCAGTTTCGATAACCGCTTGTGGTCCGGTAAGCTCAACCAGTTGCGCGGCGATGGTATTGACGGACTTCATGAGTGCTCTTTTAAGAACCATCGGACCCTCATGTCTACGTTCGAAGTTTTTTGGCTTCCAGTCCGGTGCCCCAGCCACGGGAATTTGGACGGGCCGGTCCACCACCACGGTGGCCGGGTGGAACCCCAACTTCTCCAAGGCCGTATAATACAGAAACGGCTTAAATCCGGAACCGGGTAAGCGGTTGTTTTGGAGGGCACGGTTATATTCGGTTTCTAAATAGTTTCTACCGCCCACAAGGGCCTTGACGGCCCCGGAGTTTGTTTCAATGGATACCAGGGCACCCTGGGGGCGGGCAACCGCAATTTTTTGATCGTCGCCAGACTTTTCTTGAATACCCAGCATCTTGTCAAGTTCGGCCAGTCCATTTTGCAAGGATGCAACCGCCCAAGATTGAAGCTGGGGATCAAGGGTTGTGGTTACTTTCAGTCCGCCATGATAGACCACTTGCGGTCCATAGCGCTCTTCAAGGTTCTTGACAACCATGTCGAGGAAATAGCTGCCCGTAGGTGTACTCCCATGAAAGGGTCGAAGATTCAAATCACCCGCAAAAGCGCGATCCGCATCGGAGGGGGTAATGTAGCCCACGGCCACCATTCGCGATAATACGAGCCGTTGTCGTTTTTTAGCTCGATCATAATGGAGATAGGGGTTGTAGCGTGTGGGCGATTTAGGAAGCCCGGCCAACAAAGCCGACTCCGGCAGCGTTAAATCCGACGCCGGCTTACCGAAAAAGGATCGTGCCGCCTGCTCAACCCCATAGGTTCCCACACCAAAAGGAATCTGGTTCATATATGCTTCGAGGATTTCGTTTTTATTGTACTGAGATTCGATTTGTAAAGACACCAGTAATTCCTGGAACTTTCGCATATAGCTGCGCTTAAAACTGAAAAAAAGGTTTTTGGCGAGTTGCTGCGTGATGGTCGACGCCCCCTGAACCTTTCCCGGTTCGATGAGTGTCACCCACAGGGCTTTAATTGTGCGGACTTTATCTATGCCGTGATGTTCCCAAAAGCGATGATCTTCAGTAGCCACAACGGCCTGAATAAAAAAAGGTGACAGCCATCGTAATGGAACCGCTTCCCGGCCACCCAGAATCAGCATTCTTGCTCCGGTCGCAGCATAAATTTCCGTAGCCGGCGTTTCGATAATACGGCTTAATGGTTTCGGCACACGCGGCAAATCCTTTACGACCAAAAAGAACAGACCCATAACCAAGAGTGCTGCCAAGCCGCTCAGGGTCAGCACCCAATAAAAAAGGATGCGAATTTGTTGTATTATTGTGGCACTAGTTATCATGGTTACTTTACATTGCCTGGAATGCCCAGGATAGAGAAGGATGACGCTTTTGCTTCCAATTGCGACCGTAAATGCCAAACCGCCCACTCACGCCCCTGTATCAGCATTACCCGAAGCCCGGCAGGGTCTTCAATCTCAAAGCCGAGTTGAATAAATCCTGACACGGCTTCATCCGAAATCCCGATTCTGGAAATATAACCGGATATATTTAAAAACATTTCAGGTCGGGAAACCACCGATCGACGATCTTCTTCGGGTAAAGACGCCAGTGCATCAAAAAATCGGTCCGCCTGATAGATGCGGTTTCTAAAGCTGTCAAAATTTTCCAGGGGGCCCTGTAGGGCTATTTCGCCTTGTTCAATACGGTGGAGTAAGGCTGGTGCAATTTTTAATTTGCGCAGCACTCGATTTTGATGATCCAGGAAATATATTTTCAGACCATCTCCGGCTTTTTCAAAATAAATGCGATCCAGATTTTCGTCATTGAAAAGCTTTAGAAGTTCAAAGGGTGAAGCAATTTCCTGAGCTGTTAGCGGAGACAGCTTGAGATAAAGCTTTCGAAATTGATCGGAAGACAACATAACACCCTGGTCGAGGGCAATGTTAGAGGCGATTTCGGCAAAAGAGTCGGCGCCGAGGGCCTCACGTTGGGAAGAGATGCGGTCGGTGGCGATCTGTTCAAGGGTCTGTTGTGCTTTGATCGTTTTTTGGCCGATCTCCCAAATCGCTCCGGATTCAGGACGATTGGAATTGGTTGAGACAAGATAGGCACCCAATACTTGCTCGATCCAGTCAAAACGCAGCTCTGAAATAAGAAAACCAAAGATCAACAGAATCAGCACGATGGGCCGGGGGGAAAAAACTCTTCGGGCCCATTCTCTGAAATTTCTGGGTTCAAACCAGTCCATCAGGCCTCAAAATTAGAAACAACTTTGCCGTTGTAGTCAGTTAATTCAGCATGTCCCTCAAAGGGGTGGTTATTAACCCGTTTTGGGTGTAAATCAAGACTGTTTATGATTTAGCTTAAATTATCCATGTGTCAGGTGTCAGTGTTCAGGTGTCAGGAAAAAATCGCGCAAGACCTTAAACACGCCCGCGGAACGTAAACCTGAAACCTGAAACCCGACACCTGACACCTTGTTACAAATGATACTAATACGCATTAGAATGCGTGTCAATTTCAGGTCAAATCTCCATAAAAAAATGCTTTTTTCACATTTTTTCACCGTACGTTTTGGATACCGAAAGCGTCACACGGACCTCCGGTGAAAATTAACGTTAGGGGACTTCCCAAAAATTCCAAAAAATAGCATCACCGCCTGTGCCAGTGCCCGTAGTCTTCGACCCCCCTTCAGTGACCCGCCCCTTATAACTAAATGCTATGGCAGCGGTACCTTCGGGAGGTTCCAGACGACAGGTGAACGACATCGCACCCATGGTCAGGATCCAGCTTTGGTGACCAAAGGATTTAATTCCCTTTGTTTCAAGGACCTTACCTTCAACATCCAGTAAGTTTATGCTCAAATACAAATGATCCAATGTCGTAAAACCGGTTTTCAAAAAGGCAGCCAATTCGACGACACCGGAGATCTCGAGATTGTTGTCGTTTATCTGATACGCATAATCAATCGCCACATCCCGTGTTTGCCAGCGCCCTTCGTGAGGCCCCCCTTCTTCCAAGGCGATACGATTTTTGGCTTTGACGGATGCACCTCGATAACTGAATAAACTTCCCCCACAGGCAGCCAAGGTGCCAATTAAAATTAACGCTACAAATATGTTGAATATGATTGAGGTTTTCTTTTTGAATTGCATATCATCCTCCCTTGAACTTGGAAAAACGATCTAGTTTTTGTTCGGGCACTATGTTAAAATACGACAATATATGCCAAAAGCAACAGCCCCGGCCAGTATCATAATCGTTGCCGCCACGCAGACAACAGCTGTGATTTTATGAAAAAGTTTTTCCCTTTTCTTTTCCTGATATCCTAAAAAGTAACCTAGAACCGCCCCCGCAAAAAACCCTCCCATGTGGCCCCAGTTGTTGATCTCGGGCACCAAAAAACCGAAAAGCAAAATTGCCAGCGCCCAGCTGCCGATCTGTGTATATATGGCCCTTCCATAAGTTCCACCACGGCTGATGCCATAGTAGAGAATAGCGCCGATCAGTGCGCATATGGCAGCCGAAGCACCGATGGTAAAGATTATTCCGGCTCGATAGGAAATCCAAAATCCGATGGCGCCCCCTAAGGAATAGAGGATAATCATTCGATACGTTCCGTATTCGCGCGCAACCAGAGCGGCCAATTGTCTAAAAGCAAACATATTGAACAGGAGGTGTAAAATACCGCCGTGAAGGTAATTTGCAGAAATAAGTGTCCAAAACCGGTGATACCGGTCAATGGGAATGGTTCCGGTGGCACCCAGGAAAAAGAGGCTTCTATTTTCGGGGGACAGAACATGGAATGGATTGACGGAAAGACTGGGAAATCGGGAATTCAGCATGAGGGAAATCACAAACATACCAACGTTGACGGCGATAACCGCATATATAAGGTTGTCCGCATTGTCGAGACCTCTAATAAATAAATTATTTTTCCACCATGAGCCCGGATTGGAGATGCCGCAATATGGACATAGAGGCTCGTCGGCACTAATCAATTTTCTGCAGTTGGGGCAGCATATGGAATTCATTTTTTGATTTGCCACTGTGTAGACTCCCATTTAAGGAAATTATAAGCATCCGTTGTGCCGTTCAAGTACGTCGGATCTTCGATAAACCAGGTGAAAATCGTTTTTGAAAAGGCTATAACATACGGGTGAGTACATGGCAAATTAAGGAAAATGGTTGCATTAACGTTTTTGTTTGAGGTAAACATCATCGTCATCCGGTTCCCGATATAATTATTAAATGTGGAGACAATGAATGCATTATGAAGGCAACATCATCAGACCCCCGAGTGAAGCCAACAGTATTCTGCTTCAAGTCACCGTTGGGTGTTCGCGCAACAAGTGCACATTTTGCGGGGCCTATATGGGCGAACGATTCCGCATAAAACCGGATTCTGTTATTTTGGAGGATATTGCTTTTGCCGCAACATACTGCCAGCGCCAGCGGCGGGTGTTTATTTGTGACGGCGATGCATTGATTATCCCACAGAAAAGGCTACTCAACGTCCTAATTGAAATTGAAAAGCAGCTTCCCCGGGTCACTCGGGTGGGTTTATATGCCAATGCAAAAAGCTTGAAAATGAAGACCCTGGATGAACTCAAAACCCTTAAAGCGCATGGTCTGGGGATCGCTTACATGGGTCTGGAAACAGGTGACGACGTTACCTTGAAAAAGATCAACAAGGGTGCCACGTCCGCGGACATGATTCAGATGGGCAAGAAGGCAAGGGAAGCAGGAATTAAACTTTCGATTACCGTACTTTTAGGTATTGCCGGAAGAGTGCGTTCTGGAATACACGCTGAAGCAACCGGCCGGGTGCTCTCAGCCATAGACCCTGAATATGTGGGGGCTTTGAGCCTTATGCTGATTCCGGGCACACCATTGTACGATGTGTATCGTTCTGGAAAATTTTCTTTGCTGGAACCGGATGAAATGTTGGAAGAACTCAGAACCATGATCGCCGCTACGAATCTTTCAAGGGGCCTTTTCCATGCAAATCATGCTTCAAATTACCTGCCCATAAAGGCAAGACTGCCAAGAGACAAGGACGCAACAATTAATCTCATTGATAATGCCCTGGCCGGAAAGGTTCCACTCAAGCCGGAATGGCTGCGGGCACTATGAATAAATGGCTCGGAATTTCAACAACTTTTTGAAAATATTACTGACTATTTTTATTTAAACCCGCCATGGCAGGATTCCATTCATCCATCATTCCAATTGTGAGTGAAGTCAACGAACTTGAACTTGAAAGGAGAAATATATATGAGTGACGGATTGTCAGAAAGCCAGGGCACTGTCGATGACCAGTGCATTAATACGATACGAACGCTTTCCATGGATGCGATTCAAAAAGCCAACTCCGGTCACCCCGGCGCACCCATGGGCCTGGCACCTGCCGCATATGTCCTGTGGACCCGTATTTTAAAGCATAACCCCAAAAACCCGGATTGGCATGACAGAGATCGGTTTGTCCTATCCGGCGGTCATGCCTCCATGCTTCTTTACAGTCTGCTTTATCTGACCGGTTATGACTTGAGCCTGGATGATATTAAGAATTTCCGGCAATGGGGAAGTAAAACTCCGGGGCATCCCGAATTCGGCCATACGCCCGGGGTTGAAACGACGACCGGTCCCCTTGGGCAGGGTTTTGCAAACGGGGTGGGTATGGCAATAGCCGAAAGACACCTGGCAGCCTGTTTTAACCGCCCGGAATATGAAATCATCGATCACCACACCTATGTATTGTGCGGCGATGGCGATATGATGGAGGGAATTACATCTGAAGCTGCATCCCTTGCCGGGCACCTGGGACTGGGTAAATTAATCTGTATATACGATGATAACAAAATCTCCATTGAAGGGAGTACCGATATCACTTTTACAGAGGACGTGGCGCTTCGATTCAAGGCCTACAATTGGCAGGTAAAGCATATCGAAGACGGAAATGATTTAGAAGCTGTTCAGAAGACCCTCCAAGCGGCCAAATCGGATACGGAAAGACCGTCGCTCATTATCCTTCGGACGCATATTGCGTTTGGCAGCCCGAATAAACAGGGTTCAGCCGCCGCCCATGGTGCGCCCCTGGGCGAAGCAGAGGTGTGTCTTACGAAAAAAAATCTGGGATGCCCGGAAGATGAATGTTTTTTTGTTTTAGAGCAGACCCTGGAACGGTGTGGCCGTAGTGTTGAACGAGGGGAAGCGGCTGAATCCCAATGGCAAAATAAATTCGCCGCTTACAGCAAAGCGTATTCGACATTGGCGGTAAAATTCATGGGCGCCTTAGACCGCACCTTGCCCGCAGGGTGGGACGCGGCGATACCCGATTTTTCTTCAGAACCGCTTGCCACCCGTGCGGCATCCGGTCAGGTTCTTAACGCGATTGCCGCAAAGGTATCCGAACTGATTGGCGGTTCTGCGGATCTTGCGCCGTCAAACAACACAATCATTAAATCCTCCCACGATTTCCAGAAAGACAGTTACGACGGCCGGAATCTTCGTTTCGGTGTCAGAGAACATGCGATGGCAGCCATTGTTTCCGGTATGGTGCTGCATGGCGGTCTTCGACCCTATTGCGGTACATTTCTTATTTTTGCCGACTATATGCGTCCATCCATCCGGCTTGCCGGTTTAATGAAACTGCCGGTAATATATGTCTTTACCCACGATAGCATCGCCGTCGGGGAAGACGGCCCCACCCATCAGCCGGTTGATCAGCTGGCATCGTTAAGGGCGATTCCCAATCTGACGGTTATCCGGCCCGCAGATGCCACCGAAACAGCCGAAGCCTGGCGCCAGGCCCTTTTGACTGCGGAGGGCCCTGTGGCCTTAATTTTGAGTCGCCAGAAAATCCCTGTATTCGATTCAAGCCAAAACCTTATTACCGAAGGGCTTGCAAAGGGGGCCTACATTCTTTTTGATTCGGAGGATAAGCCCGATATTATCCTAATGGCGACGGGGTCCGAAGTCCATATCGCCTTTGAAGCTGCACAGCGTCTCGCCGAACAGAAGATTTCGGCCCGAGTGGTGAATATGCCCAGTTGGGAACTGTTTGAAAAAACCTCGCAGGACTATAAAGACAGGGTCCTTTTGCCGGATGTCACTGCGCGCATTGCCATAGAAGCCGGTGTGCCCTTGGGATGGGATCGTTATGTGGGAAGTTACGGCGCGATTATCGGCATATCAAGTTTTGGCGCTTCCGCACCAGGTGGTACCGTGATGGCAAAATTTGGATTCACCGCTGAAAACATTGTTAAAAAAGCGATGGAACTGGTGAAGCGCTAAGAGCCAACTGATAGATATAAGAGCCAATTTCTGCGTCAGGCTCAAATTTTAATCCTCGAAATACTAAATGTATTCCTGTGGTTAAAATTTTCGCCTTCCTTGACCTTGAACAAACTGAAACGTTTTGAAACTGGCTCATAAATGTGGGGATATTCTTAATGGATTTTAAACTCATGCTGACAACATTCGGTCTGATATTTTTGGCTGAACTCGGGGATAAGACTCAACTGGCCACATTCTGCTTGTCGGCGGACACCGGTTCCAGAATTTCCGTATTTTTAGGCGCTGCCGGGGCCCTTGTTCTCAGTTCTTGGATTGCTGTGGTATTTGGGGGTGCAATCAACAAATTGATACCCACTTATTTTATTAAAATCGGCGCCGGTGCATTTTTTATTGGGGTGGGCTTATGGATGCTGGTTCCTGCTGTTCGGGCCTTTACGTCACCCTGATTTTATAGGGATGGCTTTTTTAATCGAGGTGTGCTAAGTTGGGGAAAAAATACTTAATAATTTAAAAGGAGCTGAATAATGGATATCATCGAGGCGATAAAAACAAGAAAAAGCATCAGAGACTTCAAACCAGACCCTGTTTCCAAAAAGATTCTATGGGAAATTCTGGAAGTAGCCGGCAGGGCACCATCGTCATTGAATTCTCAGCCATGGGAATTCAATGTAATTGCCGGTGATGCCCTTAACAATGTGAGACAGGCCCTTGTTGCAAAGCTTAATAAAGGGGAACCAATACAGCCAGAGCATTCGGTTGTCGGGTGGCCCTCTGACAGTGTATATCGAAAGCGTCAGGTGGAGCTTGCCATAAAACTTTTTAACCTTATGGGGATACAGCGGGAAGACAAGGAGAAGAGGGCGCAGTGGATGGAGCGTGGTTTTCGCTTTTTTGATGCACCGGCGGCCATCATCATCTCGGTTGATCGCTCTTTATCAGAAGCCGGCCCGTTGCTGGATATCGGCGCAGTCATGCAGACCATTTGTCTTGCTGCACTTCACCACGGCCTGGGTACATGTATTGAAGATCAGGGTGTCATGTATCCGGATGTGGTGAGAAAATTTGCGGGTATACCGGAATCAAAGCGGATCATAATTTCAATTGCCATTGGCTACCCGAACTGGGATTTTCCGGCAAACAAGCTGGAGAGCTCACGTGAGTCAGTGGAGAACAATACCACGTGGATCGGCTTCGAATAAAAATATATCTTTTTCCAAACTTGACTTTGAAATGATTTCGAATGAGACACATCATTGATGCGATTAGCGATACGGATCATGACCCGATTCTGAAACGACTCTTTCTGCAGACCCGTGTGATCGCCATAATGGGTCTTTCCCCTCGAACGGAGCGCCCGAGTCATCGAATTGCAACATACCTGCTGGATCAGGGCTACACGATCATTCCGGTCAATCCGAATCATACAGAAATTCTAAACCGGCCGGCATACCCGAACCTCAAGGAAGTGCCTCATCAAGTGGATCTGGTCGATGTTTTCCGAAGGCCTGAATATATCCCCGGAATCGTTCGGGCGTCGATCGATAAAAATGTGCGTACCCTATGGCTCCAGGACGGCGTGGTTCACCCGGAAGCTGCCAAAGAAGCGGCCACCGCTGGGATACAGGTCGTGATGGACCGCTGCATCTATCGGGATCACAAGCGGTTGATCCACGGAATTCCCCTTGGGAGAATATTGGGCGAGTTTCGTACCCAGCAGGGTGTATCTTTGGAGACTGTTGCCAGACAAATCGGTATGACGGTACAAGAGCTGGATGCACTCGAGAACAACCCCGAAAGCGCAATCTGCCCGGACATGGTCAAACACATTGCTTCAGCAATTGAAGGACCCTAAATAGTGTCCGTCCAGAAACGAGGATTTTTGTTCGAGATCAAGGCATGCGAAAAATTTTACCGCAGGTATATAGTTGATATTCCGAGGATAAAATTTTGAGCATAACGCAGAGATCGGGCAAAAAGACCGTTTCTGGATGGGCACTAAGTAGTTACAACAAAATAATGCTATGCCGTCCAACGCTAACAAAACTGCCGTTTTACAGCGCAAGCCATTGGTTCTGATTTGCCTATCTCTGGTCATTATCGGCTCCGGCGCCTTTATTGTCGGGCTCATGGGCCGGCACCCCGAAAGGGCCTGGCAGGCCTTTTTGATCAATTTTTTGTTATGGTCGGCCATTGCTCAGGGCGGGTTGTTGTTTTCCGTGGTTATGCATACCGTAAAGGCCCGCTGGAGTGGACCTTTATCCAACCTTGCAGAATCGTTTGTCGCTTTTTTCCCGATTTCTTTTATTCTTTTTTTGATTCTCTTTTTGGGTAAAAATCACATCTTTCCATGGATACATCAGGATCTTCACGGCCAAGAGATTTGGTTGAACGTGCCGTTTCTGTTTACCAGAGATTTTATGGGGCTGCTTGTTCTGTACGGATTGGGATTTGCCTATCTCTATCATGCCTTGTGGCTGAAGCTGGATCGATCCATAGCGCCCGGCAAAATCCGGTCCATTTTATATAAATGGTGGGATCACAATATCCCTAATGAACAAAGGTGCCACAGCCGAATGACGGTTTTCAGTATTCTTTATATCCTCGCTTTTGCGCTGGTCTTGTCTCTGATCGGTTACGATCTGGTGATGAGCATGGATCCTCACTGGTATTCCACGTTGTTCGGTGCCTATACGTTTGTAAAAGCATTTTATGTCGGTCTGGGCGGTCTCATTATTCTGGCCTCCATACTGCATCTCAATCCGGCAATTGAATTCAAGCTGAAACCGTCGGACTTCCATGATATCGGCAAACTCTTTTTTGCCTTTTGTATGGTTTGGGGGGATTTTTTCTACGTCCAACTGGTGGTTATATGGTACGGCAATATTCCCGAAGAAACCGCCTACCTTATTGAACGAACCATGACGCCGCCTTGGAATTATCTGGCCTGGTTTATTTTT
>JAFDFH010000200.1 GCA_019309945.1 Deltaproteobacteria bacterium | reverse complement strand
GGTGATTTTTTGACTGATGGCAACGTTCAAAAAAAGCTCCTGGGGCTTGAAAACCGCCTGCACGCCTCGATTAAAAAAAAATTATGGCGGAAAGAACATCGGCCTGACCCATCATATAACATTGACCTGCCGATTACTGAAAAAAAAGACGAAATCATACAGGCCATTTTAAGTTGTCAAATTTTGATCATATCCGGGGAGACCGGCTCCGGAAAAACCACCCAAATACCCAAGTTCTGCCTTGCGGCAGGGTAAGTTGTCAAATTTTGATCATATCCGGGGAGACCGGCTCCGGAAAAACCACCCAAATACCCAAGTTCTGCCTTGCGGCAGGGAGGGGCATCGACGGCAAGATCGGATGCACTCAGCCCCGAAGGATCGCGGCGACAACCGTCTCCCGTCGAATTGCGGAAGAGCTCGGCGAAAAGCCCGGAAAATCCGTGGGCTACAAAATAAGGTTCGACGACCGAACCGGTGAAAATGCATTTATCAAGATGATGACGGACGGTATCCTCCTTGCCGAAACCCAATCTGACCCGTTTCTAACTGAATACGACACGTTAATCGTTGATGAAGCCCACGAAAGAAGCTTGAATATTGATTTTGTCCTGGGAATCCTGAAAAGCCTTCTTAAGAAAAGAAAAGATCTTAAACTGATCATCACATCGGCCACCATTGATACGGAAAAGTTTTCCCATGCTTTTGAAAATGCACCGGTAATCGAGGTATCCGGGCGTATGTATCCGGTGGCGGTGGAGTATTTTCCCAGCGCCCCGGAGGCTGAAAAAAACGGTGAACAAACCCACCTCGAGATGGCGGTCAATGCTGTTGCGCGCCTGCAGACTGAAAGTCCTAATGGAGACGTTCTGGTCTTCATGCCAACGGAACAGGACATCCGCGAAACGTGTGAATTAATTGAAGGCCGAGGTTTTAAAGGTACCACGGTTCTTCCATTATATGGAAGGCTTTCCGCTTCTGAACAATCCCGAGTCTTTTCATCCATGCCGGATAGAAAGATCATTGTGGCAACCAATGTTGCCGAAACTTCGATCACCATACCGGGTATCAAGTATGTAATCGATACCGGGCTTGCCCGGATCTCTCAATACACGCCCATATCAAGAACAACTTCCCTCCCGGTTTTACCCATCTCCAAAAGCAGTGCGGATCAACGCAAGGGCCGATGTGGCCGAATAGCAAGCGGGATCTGTATCCGTTTGTTTTCCGAGGAGGATTTTCTTGCGCGCCCCCTTTTCACACCTCCTGAGATTCTGAGATCCAACCTGGCCGAAGTCATTCTGAGAATGATTGCCCTGAATTTGGGGGATGCGTCTAAATTTCCATTTATCGACCGGCCGGCCGCCAAAAGTATCCGGGACGGGTTTGATCTGCTCGCCGAACTTGGAGCCATCCTTCCGCCCTCTGAAAGGCATGGCCCCCAAGGAAAGGCCCCCTATCTTCTCAGCGCAAAAGGCCGGCTCATGGCGAAAATACCGGTCGATCCGCGGTTATCCCGAATGCTCATCGAAGCCCAAAAAGAGGGATGCCTGGAAGAGATTACCATTATCGCTTCGGCCTTGAGCATTCGAGACCCCAGGGAGAGACCGGCAGAAAAAACGGAGGAAGCCGATCGGATTCATGCAACCTTCAGTGACCCTTCATCTGATTTTATCACCCTGCTTAATATCTGGAACAGGTATCATGATACTCGGCAAAAAGAAAAAAGCACCGGCCGAATGAAAAAATTCTGCAGGGCCAACTACCTCTCCTTTCAGCGAATGCGGGAATGGCTTGATATCCATAGCCAAATTGCCACCATCCTGGAAGCGTGTAGGTTCAAGAAAATGGAATCCAGGGAAAGCGCCGGAAATGATCTGTTCAGCCCGCTTTATGCCGCCATTCACAGATCCATCCTGAGCGGCTTTTTATCGAACATCGCCATGAAAAAGGAGAAGAATATCTTCAAGGCGACAAAAGGCCGAGAAGCCATGATTTTTCCGGGTTCGGGACTCTTCAATAAGGCCGGTGAATGGATCGTGGCAGCCGAAATGGTCGAAACAACAAGGACCTTTGCCAGGACAGCTGCGAATATCGACAGCAACTGGCTGGAGGCATTGGGTCAAGAGCAATGCAAGCATACCTATCTCCAGCCACACTGGGAAAGAAACCGGGGGGAGGTCGTCGCATATGAACAGGTCAGCCTTTACGGATTGATCATCGTCCCTCAAAGACCGGTGTCCTATGGCCGAATCAATCCGGATGAAGCATCCGAAATCTTCATCCGTTGCGCGCTTGTTGAAGGGGATGTGAAAAAACCGTTTCCATTTATGATATACAATCAAAAGCTAACAACAGAAGTTGAGGACATGGAAAATCGGATCAGAAGAAGGGATTTGCTGGTCGGCGAACAGGAAATGGTAAGCTTTTATGAAAATCGAATCAAGGGAATTTACGATTTAAAAACGCTGCAGAAACTTTTAAGAAAACAGGGCAGCGACAAATTCTTAAGAATGCAAAAAGAAGACCTTCTAGTTAGCTTGCCCGATCAAACCGAACTGTCTCTTTTCCCTGACAGGATACGCCTCGGGGAAAAAAGCTTCCCATGTACCTACCGTTTTGATCCGGAAAAGGATGATGACGGGGTAACTGTTAAGATACCGTCAAGGGATGCTGCAACCATTCCCGCTGAATCCACGGAATGGGTTGTCCCGGGTCTTTTAAGGGAAAAAATAACCTCCCTGATCAAAGGCCTTCCCAAATCATACCGCAAGAAACTTGTTCCCGTGGCAAGTACGGTGGATATCATCGTAAATGGAATACCGCAAAAGGAAGGTTCCTTGATCACGGCACTGGGTGAATTTATCTACACTCGATTCGGCCTGAACATCCCCGCTTCCACCTGGCCGTCGCATACATTGCCCAGCCACCTTCAGATGCGTATAGCGCTGACCGGACCAAATGGCGAAGTCATTCATTCTGCCAGGGCCAGTACCATACTCAGCCAAAATATTTCAAGCGATATCGGATCGGAGGAATTTGAATCTGCCCGAAAAGCCTGGGAAAAAACTGCTATCACCCAATGGGACTTTGGCGATCTTCCCGAAACCATCACCCTGAGGGGCAAGGACGGTGTCAAATGGACGGTATATCCCGGGCTTAAAAAAGATGAAACCCGGACAGCGGGGATAAAACATGTCGACCTGTGCCTTTTCCGCCACCGGAATGAAGCCCTAACTTCTCATAAACGGGGTGTCGCCGCTCTTTTTGCTATTTATTTGGCAAAGGATTTGAAATTCCTAAAAAAGAAGTTGGTCCTGCCTGTGGGGACGAGGGATCAGGCCGATTACTTCGGCGGATCAAAACGCGTTGAAAAGAGACTTTATGATCGGGTGATCAAGGATAGTTTTTACAAAAACATCCGAACCCCAAAAGCCTTTAATGCCCATGTTCAATCCATTGCCCCAGACATTTTCACAGTTGCTCAAATAAAATTAAACCGGGTCATTATTCTGCTTGATGCCTACCATCAATCACGGTCAACCTTATACCGCCTGGAGCAGGCCAATAGCGGAAATCCGGGGGCCATAAGCTTTCTTAAACACATAAGGGCAGAACTTTCAAGGCTGGTACCGGAGACGTTCATGGATCGATACGACACCGAGCAGATGATCCACATTGAGCGCTACATCAAGACGCTAACCATCCGCGCCCAAAGAGGCGTCTTAAATTTTGAAAAGGATCAGGCCCGGACCAACGAACTCCAGCCCTATGCCGACAAACTGGAAGAACTGATGATAACGCCTTCCCCGTCTGTTTCCGAAGAAAAGAAAAATGCGATCGAAGCCTATTTCTGGCTGATCGAAGAATACAAGGTCTCTTTATTTGCCCAGGAGCTAAAGACAGCTTTTCCGGTTTCAAAAAAACGCCTGAATCAGAAGCTAAAGGAAATAGAACGGATGATATAGTAAAAACCAGCGGACCTGGGAATACAGGATGGCTACACTCCCGAACACACATGCATTCTTTAAAATGCTTTTCGTTTTACCGTGCCATCCGGAAATACCTTAAAAAGAGGGTTCTCATAAAAGCCGGGTATGCTGTAAACTTTATTTCTGTAAGGATCTTTATCGACCTCCAAAACCTGCGATTTGTTATCACGATCAACATTCACCCACATATGACCGTTTGAAATCGCTGCGTGGACCGAAAAGTCAGCCGCCAACAATAAAGACATCAGCAACAAGGACAAACTCTTGCAGTCACCTTTTTTCGCCTGAATAGTTTCCTCAACCGTCCGCCAATTGCCCGGATCCGGCCTAAACGAATACTCGCTTTGGATATAATCAAATATTTTTGATGCCTTTTCGTCGGGATCGACAAGTGTTATCCCTAGTTTTTCAATGATCGGACGAACCGTTTCGGAATCAATAAGATTTTGAATACGTGTGCTTCCATTATCTGTGTCGACAATAAACTCATAAGAGACATACTCCGTAGAATATTTCGCATTTATTTTTTTCATGTTCTGTTTTAGAAATTCGACATAGATATCCTGGTTCCATTCAAGAATGGGAACAATTCGCTCTTCAGCGCTTTTTTTATCGATAATTGATGCGCAACCCGAAAATATGGTTATGTAAATTAAGGCTAACAGCCCGAGTCGGGCAATAGGGTTTAGGAATGATTTAATGA
Organism: Deltaproteobacteria bacterium; assembly: GCA_019309945.1. Classification (GTDB taxonomy): domain Bacteria; phylum Desulfobacterota; class Desulfobacteria; order Desulfobacterales; family JAFDFH01; genus JAFDFH01. Next base: position 1,984 of record JAFDFH010000200.1, on the reverse strand, counting down.
TTAACATCCTTAATTTTAGGCACTTTAGCGCATTTTAGGCATTTTAGGCATTTGCAACTCGGGTTATTACCGTTACAGTCACTCCAGGGAGCCACTTCTTCCGAGCACAGTCTCGGAAGAAGCGTAGTAGCTTTTTAAAAGGTAACCGTTCACGGGTTCAAAGGTTCAGGGTTCAGAGGTTCGAAGTTCAATGCAAATCTCAACTGTTGATACGTCAAACCTGAATTTTGGTTGCAACTTTGGGTTGAAAACGCAAATTCATGGCACAGCAGGTTGATTCATACGCAAAATGGCGGAATAATTCGATTGAGAGACCCACTGAAACTCATTTATTCCATCAGGCTTAAGTAAAAAAGCAACCCTGAACCTTTGAACCCTGAACCTGTGAACGGCTACTTTAAAAGATTAGTGTAATATTCGGCTTCATCAAGGCGACTCCGCTTCAAGCAGCCGCTGGCATAAATGGCGCATTTTTCCTTCAGGGCTTTTACCGCATGCCCTTGCTGTTCCATTGAAAGCAAGTTGCTATCCAATAGTTTTTTAATCGCCTGAATCCGGAATTTATCCAATCCCGGAGCGCGCGAAAGCTGATCCTGGTGTCCGCCCCGTTTAATAACAAGGGGCGTATCGATCAAGGCAATCGGATAGCGGCTGCTTACTCTAAGCCATAGATCATAGTCCTCACAGGCCGGCAAACTGGGTTCAAATATCATTCCCGAAGGCTTTTTATGCCTTTTTTTTGGATTGACCCTGACGCCATTTCTGATCCAGATTTCTTCCGACTGGCAGATGAATGCATCCGGGTGCGAATGCAAAAAGTCCACCTGAATGGTCAATTTTTCAGGAAACCAAAGATCGTCTGAATCCAGAAAAGCAATCAAATGACCCGCAGATGAAGTAATGCCCTGGTTTCTTGCCGCGCTGACACCTTTATTGGGCTGCCTCAGAAATATGATATCTTCGGAATAGGATCTGATAATATCCAGCGTGTTATCCGTTGAACCATCATCCACAACAATCAACTCAAAGTCTGAAAAATCCTGGGCCAGGACAGAATCGATGGCCTCCTGAATGATCCAGCCCCGGTTGTACGTCGGAATAATCACGCTAACCAGAGGGATTTTTTCTTTTTTTCCCATTTCAATATTTTAACTTGAGAGTCTAAAGTTCTTACGTCATGCCGGACTTGATCCGGCATCCACAGTTCATATGGTACTGATAATATTCTGGATTCCCGCTTACGCGGGAATGACGCTACTCAATTTATGGTTCTAATAATGTAACTACTCACGTAGTCAGGCTGAAGCTGTTTAGACTGAAGGCTGAAGGGGTCAGAAAAGCACGATTGACGTACTTTGGCGGAAATATCGGATTATTGCATCAAACATGGCTTTAAAATGCGCTTTTTCCTAACAGTCTTCAGCCTTCAGCCTATCCACCTGAGTAGTTATATAATAATTTCAATAAGTTAGAAGAACTTTGGGTAACTTTTCAATATGTTCCGGTAGGCCCGCTGCGCCATCCGGTAATTTTTTTCAATACGGCCAAAACTTGCCGTCGCTTAGCACAAACAGGGTACAATCAACAATTTATACTGTTCGGGTCTCTGTAAGCCGCCCTAAACGGCTTCAAACAATTGCCCGCATTGAAAAAAATTACCGGATGACTCCGCTGGTAGGTTTAAGCGTTTAACCATAAGTTTTTGAGAAGTTACAACTTTGGACTTTACATTTATTCAACAATCACATTTAAAATCTAAATAAGCATATAGCAACTACCGAACAGAAACAAGCTCGTAAAAACAGAGTAACCGTTCAGGGATTCAAGATTCATTAAAAATTTGAACCTTACCTGTAACCGCATACGCAATGGATAAATAGTGCCCATCCAGAAACGGTCTTTTTGCCCGATCTCGGCGTTATGCTCAAAATTTTATCCTCGGAATATCAACTATAGGCCTGCGGTAAAATTTTTCGCAGGCCTT
>JAFDFH010000018.1 GCA_019309945.1 Deltaproteobacteria bacterium | reverse complement strand
GGCAATATCCTCAAGCGATCCCCCAACATCGCGCCCCAGGTTCACAACAAGTTCATCAAAATATTTTCTTCCCACATGGTGCCAGACGGTAAGCTTTCCAATTCGGCCAAATCCATTTATCCCCAGTTTCAATCCTTTTGTATTCATCGCTGCCATATCTCTTTTCCCCTTAAGCCAATTTCAAAACATCCCATTTGGCCCAATCTCTGCGTCAGGCTTAAATTTTAATCCTCAAAATACTCAATGTATTACTGTGGTTAAAATTTCCGCCTTCCTTAACCTTGAACAAACTGAAACGTTTTGAAACGGGCTCCCTTTTATATTCCTTTGACCTTAATCAACCCTTTGTAAACCGAGCCTTCCTGGCCGTCAATACTTATATGATCTCCGGATTTTATCCGTATCTGATTAAAAAATGAGGTTTTTTCTTTCTCATTGCAAACCATATCCCCGCATCCGACAACACATGTTTTTCCCAGCCTGTGGGCTACAACCGCTGCATGGGAGGTTAACCCGCCGCGTGCGGTCAGAAGGCCATCGGATGCATTGATTTCCCGGATGTCATCAGGCACGGTATCGCCTCGCAAGAGAATCAAAAAAGTAACCGGTTCCAGTTTTCTCCATTTTTCGATTTCTTCCAGGCTGAACACCACCCGTCCGCTCATGGCCCCGCCGCTGACACCAATACCATGCCCTAAATATTTCTCATCGGGTATACCCTGAAGGTCAAATCGCAAAACTTGTTTCCGCTCTCTCATGGCCATGTCCCGGGTTTGAAGCAGGTAGAGATCTTTCGCCGAAGGGCTTTCAAAGGTAAACTCCATTTCCTGTGGACTCCAACTCTTCTGATAGATCAGCTCGTTGGACCATTTTTCCAAGGTCCTGAAAATTTGCGGGAAGTGAGTTTCGAGGGTAATATCGGTTGCTCTCATTTCGGTATCCTGCTGGATGATTGAAATGGGCATCGTCGTGACCAATCCTGAAACCACATCTTCGCCCTGATTTCCGATTGTAAAATCACCCCATAACCGTATCGTATCCACCGACCATCTGGGATTATGGGTAAAAATCACACCGGAACCGGATTGCCGGGAAATATTTCCAAATACCATGGACTGAACCGTAACAGCCGTGCCCCAATCATCTGAAATTCCCATAATTTTACGATAGGCTTTGGCTTTAGAAAATTCCCAGGAGCCGAAGACATTTTTAATGGCCATGTAAAGCTGTTCATAAGGGTCCTCCGCTAGTTCGATGCCTGCGTCTTTTACCATACCCTTATAAGCCAGCGCCACCTGTTTCATTTGTTCACCGGTGAACTCCTTTTTTAACGGAATGCCCAATTTTTTCTTAAAGTCGCTGATGATCGCATCAAATTCATCTCTTTTAAGACCAAAGGACATACCGTAGCACTGGAGAAAACGGCGATAATTATCCCATGCAAACCAGGTGTTCCCCGTCCGGGCGGCAATGTTGGTTACAATCTCTTCATTGATACCGACATTCAGGAATGTGTCCATCATTCCGGGTTGCGAAATGGGCGAGCCGCTCCTGACGGAGAGAAGTAACGCATTGTTTGGGTTTCCAAAATCTTTTCCCATCGACTTTGCCAGGGTAGATACATGATGGGCTAACTGTTCCTTGAAATTCTTTTCCGCGGGCGGATAACTGTCGATTACCTCTCGGCACCGAAACACCTCGGTTGTTATGATAAAACCAGGGGGTACCGGCATGCCGAAGTTTTTCAGCATGACCATATTAAGGCCTTTGTTGCCCAGATTAATGATGCTGGCAACCCTGTTGTCCACCTGGTCCATAGACACCATGGCATTCATCGGATCGTAAAGGAGAAGTTGATGGAGCTTACGTTTGGGCAGTTTAGCCGATTGGTGAAACAGGGTTTTCAGTGTCCGGCTGATCAGTAAATCCAGCTGCGGCAGGCCGAGTGAAAGGGCAATTCGGTCCCGGAAAAAAATCTCTGACACCCGAGGTTCCAGCTTTTCCATATCAACCGCCCCTTCCCGGGGAAGATATTTTGGCAAGATCCGGTCAACCGGTATCAGGGACAGAATTTTGGTCAGGTTCTGTTCGTGGACATTATGAAAATAGTCATTGATGATATTTTTTACCGCCCGGGCAAATCCTTTAAAAATATCCAGGTACTGTGTAACGGTGAACTCTTTAGCCTCCAGTGAAAGGGCCAAAAGATCAAGCTGACGTTCGATTTCAACCGATGAAATTCCATCCTGTTTCAAGGCTTCATCAAACAATCTTATGCGGGCAAAAATCTGATAAAAAGTGGCTTTGGTGATCAGGCTCAGATCAATATTATTGACAAGTTCCTCGAAAAGGACATTGATCAAGGATTCTACTCGAAACGTCAGCCCCAGGGCATTAAATTTTGCTTCGTGGTAACTTCCGTACATGGAAGGGATATCCACGGTGATATGTCTTTTTTTATAGATATCTTCCCGGATTTCAAAAGCCTGGTCAGACAAGATCAATTTTTTCAGCATCCTGAGATAACGCAGCAACATGTAAAGCTTTTTCTTTATATCGGGTTCAGCCAGCGCTTCTTTAAGCTTGTTTAACCCCGGAAAGGCTTCGGACGAAAGCTGTGCGAAATAAACTTTCGTTTCAAGAAAATCAAGGCTGTATTTCTGTTGCAAAAGCTGAAAGAAAGATACGGCCAGTTCCACCCTTTCCAAATCCATAGCGGATACGTCTGAAATATCTTCACAGCGGAGTTTTATTTCCTTGGCTTTAAAAAAAAGAAGGTCATCCGGCAACTGCGCGCCCTTTTCTTTGAGGTGGGCTATGACCCTGTGAACGCCATCGATGTACGGCCCCCGGGTATCGATTTGATCGTAGATGCTCGGAGGAACAAAAGGCTGTAACGGGTTCTTTTCCCGGGTTTCCCAAAAATTAAGGACCGCTTTTATAAATCCAACAATTTGGCTGCTGCTTTCAACGTGACTCTGTTTTCGCAAAAAATGAATGAGAACATCTTTGCGGTGGGCGATCTCATCGATTTGGGTAGAGATCTCCCTCAGTTTGCCCTCGGCGCCGATATCATTAAAATATACCGGGAAAAGCCGGGTAAGCTGTTTGGTAAGATTATAAACAGGCTCCATGTCACTGTTTAAGAAACGGGTGATATCCCGGGGGAAAAGGTCCGTATCCTTGATAAAAACACCGCACAGGGAAAGATGGATGATCAGGCATGAGAGAAGCTTGGTCGACCATTTAGGGTTGAGTTCAACAAGCTCAAGCCATGTCCTAATATTCTGAATATGGGCATGGTTTGATTTTATTTGCCAGTCGTTTCCAACACCACTAATCATTGGGGACTGAAAGCCCAGTTCAACAACGGAATCGATAAAAAAATTGACAAGGTCGATCTGATCGGTTTTGTAAACACCTTTGCCCATATTGAGGACACTGTTTAATGCCGTTGAATGAAATTTACGGGTCTGATCCCTTAAAATGGAAAAGGTTTTCTGGATCAGCTTATGGATGTTCCAGTATTTTTCATGGACGATGAGCCAACTCAGTGTTCGGTTGATCTCTCTTAAGGCTTCCTCGTGTATTATCGAAAGCCCGGGAGTGTTCATAATATGAAAAAGAAACAGGAGCTTCCACTGGTTGCCGGGGCCTTTTTCACCCCCTGCATCAAAAAGCCTTTGAGGAATTTCCCGGAACACTTCGACAATCTGGTTGTATCCCGGAAGTTTTAGGAGTCTTGTTAACACGCTTTCGGATTCTATATTTTCAGTCTGGGCGATCAGGTAAAGCCGGGTGTTCCATTTATTCAGTTGGGTGTGAGATATTTCTTTAAAAATCTTACCAAATTTTTCCGGGTTACTGATCTCGCCGGCTTCTTTTTCGAGCCAGATCTGGGGATTTTCAGTCCTTAGCCAGTAAGCATACGTATGCTGGAAATATTTTATTAGGAGCAAATTAAGCGCCTTATAATCTGAAAAATTATCCGGTGCAGAATGGAGAATCGTTTCAGCCAGCCTTTTTATCTGGTAGTAACTCTTAACAAAGAGAAAGAAATAATCGTCTTGACACTTCCGGATATGATTGAAGGAATTGTTGATTACCGTTGAAAACCTTTCGAAGTCCGGACCGGAATCCTTAATGATTTTTTGCAGGAAAAGGAGAAGGTTGTCCACCGCATCCACTCTAACTTCGTTATTTTGGGTTGATTCAATAGCGATTCTAAAGATATCAACAAAAAGGCTTGCCGCATCACTTCCATTTGGGTGGTTTTTAAGCAGGTGAAAATAATTAAGGGAATAGTTCCTGGCCTCCTTTACAATAAACTGCCAGTTCTTATAGGGGTGGGAAAGTTCTTTCAGGAAGGTATGTATTCCCTCAATGAGGCCATAATATCCGGACATTACCTCCTGAAGCGCCGCATACTTGGGATCTATGGTGACATCCACATGATAGTCGGCGATATTAACCTCAAGGGCTTTTGATTTTATCATCCAACCCTCCCGGGGAACAATCAAACATGTTTTGATTGAAGAGCCAATTGATAAAATACCAAAGGCCATATCCATTTTCAAGGTATTTTAGGGATGAGCATGAAGAGTTTAACACGGGGAGAAACTGAAATAAAATTGTTAAAAATCGGAAATTACGCTTTGGCCAGCGCAATCAGTCGATATACCAACATGCCGGACATCCAGGCAACATCCTCCGGAGACAGGATTTCTCCGATTGAACAATCAAAAATGATATTGGCTTCGGCCCCGAATTCATCGTCACCCTCCCACAGGATCAATTGCACCGGTACTCCGGGGAAAACTTCAAATTCAAAGGCCGCATCCCCGGCATCAATCGCAATGCCTTGAACGCGTTCGGCTGCTTTTGAAAATGCCGCAATATCCTGGCCGAATACTTTTTTCAACGGATCAACCGCCCGTTTTATGAACGCACTGAAATAAAATGACGCCCCCGGTATCTCCCTGTAGGCAATCCAGTTTCCCGTCCAAACCGATGACCGATAGCCCTCCATGTAATGTAGAATCAAAACCTGTTCTTGAATGGGGATTTCTTTTTTTTCTTCAGACTCATCTTCAAACTCAAAATCAGGTAAGCGCAGCTGATAAATACGGTTCAGAAACGGGACCCTGAATGTATTGCCATGAAGTACTTCGAATCCTGTTCGATTGGCAAGATCTGCGAAGGACACTGTTGAAAGTTTTTCAACAGCGATTCTTTTCGCACTTATATAGTCATCAATGCGTGCCACCGATACCCCCAGCGCTAAGTTATTTTGTAAATGTTCACAGGTTGCATTTATGCCATACGGGCTTGTTTCAAGAGATGAGCATCGAACATATTAAAAGATGAACGTCCAATCGCTCGACATTGAGGCTCTCGACAGGCATCGAACATCGAACGTCCAACGTCGAATGATGATATCGCTCCGCTCCTCAAATTATTTTAAAATCGAATAAAAAAACCAATACCGATCCTTGAATGACTATTTTTGACCGAGGAAAGGGTTAAATTGCCTTTCTCGGCCGATGGTCGTTTCCGGGCCATGTCCCGTAAAAACCCTCACATCATCCCCCAGTACAAATAATTTGTTCCGTATACTAGATATCAGCGTTTCGTAATCCCCTCCGGGAAAATCGGTGCGTCCAATCGATCCTGCGAAAAGCGTGTCTCCTACAAAAACATTCCCATCCGTGTAAAGTGCAATTCCCCCCGGTGAATGCCCCGGGGTATGGATGACCGTTAAAGCAAGTGTTCCAAAATCGATGCGATCTCCATCCACGACGGTTCGATCAGGCGGTGGTGAGTCATCTGTCGAAAGTCCCCATGCGTCGGCAGTGGAAGCAAGCGTCCCCAGCATATGTGCATCCAGGGGATGTATCAGGATGTCGGCGCCGGTTGCGGCCTTCATTTTTTTGTTCCCTCCGACATGGTCAAAATGGCCATGGGTATTAATGATATACTTTACTTTCAATGCTAAACCGGCAAGGGCCAGCAGAATTCTGTCCGTATCATCACCTGGATCGATGACAACCGCGTCTTTTGTTTCGTCACAACCCACGATAAAACAGTTTGCCATCATCGGCCCTACTGCCATTTCCTTAATAATCACAGCCGCCTCCTATAAAAAAGAGCCATGCCCAGAGGGCATGGCTTTAGGGTTTAATTGTCGAAATACTCAATGTATGCCTGTGTTTAAAATTTTCGCCTTCCTTGATCTTGAACAAACTGAAACGTTTTGAAACTGGCTCCAATGATTACAGGTAAAATGTCTTTTTAATGTCCTTTTTCCGCTGCCACATTTTTTTTGGCCTGCTCAATGATTTCGACAAGGCTTGCGATCTTTGGTTTCGGTCGTGTATTCGCAATCCGGTCAACCACATCCTCGGGCAGATAGGTCCTTAAAAGTGTAACGACGTCAAAGTATTCCCACCAGCAATCAAAAATCTTCCAGCACGGGAGACTTTCATCGCCGCTCGTTCTGCAATAATGGAATGAAACGCTTCCACCCAGTCGGGGGCATCGTTGTTCAAGGTGATCTTTGCTTTTATTCATCGATCAGATGCTATTTGTTACCGGCTTTTTAAGAGCTGCGGCTTGGGGTGATCTTTAAACACTTTTTCCGAATTTAACATTTCCTCTTGGGTCAATACATAATTTTTCAGTCCCCCTGAAAAATAGTTGTCGTAAGCTGCTAGGTCAATCAGGCCGTGTCCGCTAAAATTGAAAAGGATCACCTTTTCCTTGCCTTCTTCTTTCGCTTTTCTGGCCTCGTCGAAGACCGTAGCAAGCGCATGGTTGGTTTCCGGGGCGGGTATAATACCTTCGGTTCTCGTAAAAGTGACGCCCGCCTCAAATGCAGCCAGTTGAGTTACCCCTTTAGGTTCAAGAATCCCTTCGGTGATAAGCTGGCTCACTGTCGGCGCCATGCCATGGTACCTGAGGCCACCCGCATGAAATGGCGGCGGAACGAACGCATGTCCGAGACTGTACATCGGCAAAAGGGGTGTGTATTTTGCGGTATCCCCATGATCGTAAACAAATGGTGCCATGGTCATTGTCGGGCAGGCAACCGGTTCAACCGGGTAAATATCAATTTCTTTCCCGTTTATCTTGTCATATACAAATGGAAAGGCCAATCCGGCAAAATTACTGCCGCCACCGGCACATCCGATAATGATATCCGGATACTCCCCGATTTTTTCCAGCTGCTTCTTGGCTTCAAGGCCGATAATAGTCTGGTGTAACATCACATGATTCAGAACACTGCCCAATGAATATCGTGTTTTCCCGGTTTCATCGCTGACCGCCGCCTCAATGGCTTCACTGATCGCAATCCCGAGGCTCCCCGGGGTGTCAGGATCTTTTTCCAGGATGTCCCGCCCGGCCTTTGTTTCCATACTGGGGCTGGGGACACATTTTCCACCCCAGGCTTCCATCATGGATTTACGGTAAGGTTTTTGGTCGAAACTGACCCTCACCATGAAAACCTTGCATTCGAGTCCAAACTGGGAACAGGCAAACGCCAGGGCACTTCCCCACTGACCGGCGCCGGTCTCTGTGGTTATTCGCTCAATACCAAAAACCTTGTTGTAGTATGCCTGAGGCACAGCCGTATTCGGCTTGTGACTTCCCGGAGGACTTACGCTTTCATTTTTATAATAGATCCTCGCAGGGGTATCCAAGGCCTTTTCAAGGGCAAAGGCCCTGACCAGAGGGGAGGGGCGCCAGATGCTTAACACCCTCAGCACCTCTTCAGGTATGTCAATCCACCTTTCGCTGCTGACCTCCTGCTCGATCAAATTCATCGGAAAAACCGGTGCCAGGGCCTCAGGACCAATGGGGTTGCCATCCGGACCCAGGGGTGGGTTCATCTTGATATCTGCAAGAATGTTATACCATTTCCGAGGGATCTCATCTTCCGATAAAATCACTTTTTTCATCTCCATAACCTCCTCCTATTTGCTAATGGGTTTCATCTGTATGAACTTCTGTCTCTATTTTAATCTCCTCTTCCTCCAAAACGAGTCGGACGCTATCGAGGATTCCATTAATAAATGCTCCGGATTCCTCAGTGCCAAATTTCTTGCCCACATCGATTGCTTCATTAATAGATACTTTTAAGGGGATATCGCCGCAATAAAGCATTTCATACACTGCAATTCTCATGATATTTCGGTCTACGCAGGACATCCGGCTCATTTTCCAGTTACTGGAAAAACGTTTAATCATGGTGTCAATCCGATCCCTCTCACCAATCACACCATTGACCAGTTCAAGGAAAAAAGGAAGCACTTTTTTAGAGGGTGTAAAACTTTGGAGATAGAGATCTAATATCTCCTTTGACTTATTTTGACGCATATCCACATAAAAAAGAGCCTGCATGGCAAGCTCTCGCGACCTGCGGCGGTTTCCCATGGTTAGGCCTGATCGACGATTTCAATCAAATTTGCCATTTCCACGGCAGCCATTGCAGCGCTCCATCCTTTATTTCCAGCCTTGGTCCCTGCACGTTCAATGGCCTGCTCGATGGTATCGGCGGTTATAATTCCGAAAATGACCGGAGTTTGCGATTCCAGACTGACAAGCGCGATCCCTTTCGTTACTTCGGCACTCACATACTCAAAATGGGGGGTCGCACCTCGAATGACCGCCCCAAGGCATATCACGGCACTATATCGACCTTTGGATGTCAACTTTTTAGCTATCAGCGGTATTTCAAAGGCACCCGGGACCTTCACGATCTCGATATCTTCCTCCCTGGCACCACTGCGTATCAGTGCATCAACGGCACCGCCGACAAGCTTGTCCGTAATAAAGTCATTAAATCGGCTGGCAATAAGGGCAAATGTCTTTCCTTCGGCAAGGAGTTTGCCTTCAATGATTATTGGCATTTGTTTTCCTCCCTAGCATTCTTCAAATAATTGATGGTTTTCTGTGAATTCAGGGGGTTGCATCAATATTAAGCAGATGCCCCATCTTTAGTTTTTTGCAGGCCAGATAACACCGGTTAAACTCATTCGGTTCTATTTCAATCGGTACTTGCTCAACAATGCTCAGTCCATACCCTTGAAGGCCAACCATTTTTTTGGGATTGTTGGTCAGTAGCCTCATCTTGCCCACGCCGATATCAGCCAGAATTTGGGCGCCGATCCCATAATTTCTCAGGTCAGCTTCGAATCCGAGTTCTTCATTGGCTTCCACCGTATCCAAACCCTGATCCTGCAGATTATAGGCTTTAAGTTTGTTTACTAAACCGATTCCGCGGCCCTCCTGTCGAATATAAAGGAGTACACCGGCCCCTTCGGCATGAATCTTCATCATGGCCTTGTGGAGCTGTTCACCACAATCGCAACGCAGGGAACCGAATATGTCTCCTGTAAGGCATTCTGAATGTACGCGAACAAGGACCGGCTTGTCAGGATCGATTTCACCTTTGACCATGGCGATATGGAGTAAATCATCCACATCATTTTCATACACGATCACCCTGAACTCACCTGCGTACGATGTGGGTATGCTTGTCTCCACGGACTTGTTTACAAAGGACTCCGTGCGCATGCGATATTCAATAAGATCTGCGACCGTGCAAATACCGATCCCATGCTCCTGACTGAATTTTTCCAGTACCGGCATCCTGGCCATGGTCCCGTCTTCATCCATAATTTCACAGATCACACCAGCAGGTTTCAAACCGGCAAGACGTGCTATATCGACGGATCCTTCGGTCTGGCCCGCACGAACGATAACACCGCCGGCTCTTGCCCTTAAAGGAAATATGTGCCCTGGCCGGACTAGATCACCCGGTTTGGCATCGTCGGCAACGGCGGTAAGGATGGTCTTCGCACGATCTGCCGCCGATATGCCGGTGGTTATCCCGCATCTGGCTTCTATCGATACAGTGAAGCCGGTCCCGAACTTTGAGGTGTTGTTTGCAACCATTAGCGGAATGTCAAGGGCGTCGAGCTTTTTGCCGGTCATTGAAAGGCAAATAAGCCCGCGCCCGTACTTCGCCATGAAATTTACGGTCTCAGGCGTAATTTTTTCAGCAGCCATCATAAGATCACCCTCGTTTTCCCGGTCTTCATCATCAACGAGAATAACCATATGTCCGGCTCTTACTTCTTTAATCGCCTCTTCGATGGTAATGAGTGGCATTTTTTCTTATTATCTCCTAACCCGGATAAACCGGAAATAATAGCCACAAAGCTTAGTGGCAGAATGGAAAAAGTTTTCCCACAAAAAGCACCAAATTTATTTAGTGTCCGTCCAGAAATGAGGATTTTTGTTCGAGATCAAGGCCTGCGAAAAATTTTACCGCAGGCATATAGTTGATATCCCGAGGATAAAATTTTGAGCATAACGCCGAGATCGGGCAAAAAGACCGTTTCTGGATGGGCACTATTTAACAAATGAACGCGTTACCATTACCTCAGCCTATGGGTGAGTCAATCTGTAGCAACAGCGAATCGATCGATTTAAAGAAAGCCGGTTTCCGAAAGAAATTTCATATTAACAGACGCAGATCGCTTTACGGCTTCTTTTCTTAAGGTGCTGTCCCCTCTCTCTGTGATAAACCGTTCAACATACTTACCGATCATGTCCGTTTCAATGTTAACGGTAGCACCGATCTTTTTTATGCCCAGGGTTGTATGCTTGGCGGTATGTGGAATAATGCTTACCTCAAAACCATCCCGGCTATAGTCGTTGATGGTAAGACTGATGCCGTCCACGGCAATCGATCCTTTCCTGATCAAATAGCGGAAAAGAGCTTCGGGTACCTGAATATTGATGTAAATGGCATTTCCCATGGATTTTCTCTGTATGATTGAACCGATGCCATCGATATGTCCTGAAACAAGATGTCCGTCGATACGGTCCGCAAGGCGCATGGCCCGCTCAAGGTTTACCCGGTCCCCGATTTTTGCCTTCCCTAAAGTAGTTTTTTCGAGGGTTTCAGCAGACACATCAACTTCAAAGTGTTTTCCGTCAACCTCAACAGCGGTCAAGCAGGCACCGTCCACGGCAATGCTATCTCCGATTTTGGTTTGATCCAGATCAAAATCAGCGTCCAGGGATAAATGCTTGAGCCGGCTTGATGGCCGTATCCCCGTTATCCTACCCAGGCCTTCGATTATTCCGGTAAACATTTTATTTGCCCGCTGTTGGCGGTGTCAATATAACCCTCGATCATCACGTCATCGCCGAACCGCTCTATTTTTATGTCTTTAACAGGGATACACCGGTTCATTAAATCCGGTCCCGGTCCTCTACAAATCGGCACACCATCATCTCCGCCCAAAATCTTAGGTGCATAAAAAAAGAAGATCTTATCAACGATTCCGGCTGCCAGTGCAGATGTAAAAACACGACTTCCGCCTTCTATAAGCAGGCTTGTTATTCCGATGGCCCCCAAACGATCCATCAGTGGATCGAGATCGATCCAGCCGTTTTTCACAGGGGACTCCATAACTCTTGCGCTATTTTGTTCTATTCTAACCTTTTTATCCCCGCTTCCGAAACCGGACACACCCTGACCGGTAACAATAATTGTATCAGAATCAGAGACAAACCGCAACACCTTCGCATTTTCAGAAATTGAAAGATGTGTATCCAAAATGACCCGTGTAGGGTCGCTGCCTTGCGTGTCTTTTATACGGGTTGTTAACGCAGGGTCATCTTTTTTTACCGTGTTAATCCCGACCATGATGGCATCTGACGCATGCCGGAGCCGGTGGACAAACATTCGCGCTTCTTCCCCTGTAACCCATTTGGAATCGCCTGTTCGGGTCGCGATTCGCCCATCCAGCGTTGCTGCACATTTTATGATCACAAATGGTCGTTTTGTCGTTACGTATTTAATAAAAGCTTCATTGAGTTTTTGGGCTTCATCTTTACAAACTCCCAACGTAACCTTTATGCCATGATTCTTTAAAAATTCTAGCCCTCCACCTCTCACATCAGGATTGGGATCTTTCATGGCGACCACAACCCGATCGATCCCGGCATCAAGGATTTTCTCCGTACAGGGTGGCGTCCGTCCGGTGTGATGGCAGGGTTCCAGGGTAACATAAAGGGTTCCGCCCTTAACGAAACTACCACCATCTTGGATGGCGTTTAATTCAGCATGAGCCCCTCCCAAAGTCTGGTGGTACCCCTGGCCTACAACTTGGCCGTCTTTCACAATTACCGCGCCGACCATCGGATTGGGGGACGTAAAGCCCCGCCCCTTTTGGGCCAGTGCTAGTGCCATTTCCATGAAATGCGGGTCATCTATCATCGCTTGATCGGTCAATTCACTGTTTGCTCAGGAGGTTCTTTAGCTCGGAAACAAAATCATTTACATCCTTGAATTCCCTGTAAACCGACGCAAAACGAACATATGCAACATCGTCCAGTTCATGGAGTTTTGCCATGATTTTTTCTCCAATCATATGCGAAGGAATCTCTTTTTCACCGGTTTCACGGAGGTCTTGTTCCAGTTCATCGAGAAAATCTTCGATAACATTCATGCTGATGCCCCGTTTTTCACAAGCTCTTTTAAAACCCGAACGCACCTTTTCACGGTTGAAAACTTCGCGGCGATCATCCTTTTTAATAATCATAATAGGGATTTCTTCAATACGCTCGTAAGTCGTGAATCGTCTTGAACATGCAACACACGCCCTGCGCCTGCGAATTGAGCTTCCGTCCTTGCTCAACCTTGAATCGATAACCTTATTGTCGACTTCCCCACAAAACGGACATTTCATGAATCTACCTCCTGCTTATCGGTATCGAGCTTTATTACGATAATACCGGCCGCTTTTAACATCTCATTAGACATTGGATCGGCATAACCGGACCGGTAATAAATCTTTTCTATACCCGCGTTGATAATCATTTTGGCACAAATGGAACATGGCAGATTCGTGCAGAATAGCGTTGCTCCTCTAATGGAAACACCGTGAAAGGCCGCCTGAATTATCGCATTCTGTTCGGCGTGTATCCCTCTACACAGTTCATGTCTTTCACCTGATGCCACATTCAGTTCCTCTCTAAGACAGCCAATCTCAAGGCAATGCTGAAGGCCCGAGGGTGCCCCGTTATAGCCGGTCGTCAAGATCCTTTTATCTTTTATAATCACGGCCCCAACGGAACGCCGGAGGCAGGTGGAACGTTTCGCCACCAGCGCGGCAATATCCATGAAATATGTCTCCCACGAAGGGCGAAGACCTTTCTCTGCCATATGATGCTTAAACCTCTTAATTTTGAGACCTTTTGCCGGTCCCAAATACTTTTAATAAATCGGAAAGGCCTCACAGAGCTCTTGGACCTTTTTCCCGACACGCCCAATTACCTCATTATCATGCCGGCTTTTTTTCAGTACCTCCGTAATAAGCTCTGCAATCGTTTCCATTTCCGGTTCGCGCATGCCTCTCGTGGTGATGGCAGGGGTACCCATTCGGATACCGCTCGTTACAATAGGACCCCGGTCTTCAAATGGTATGGAATTTTTGTTTACGGTGATACCCGCACGACCTAAAATTTCTTCGGCATCCCTTCCGGTAATCTTAAAATTGCTTAAATCTGCAAGCATCATATGATTATCCGTACCGTTGGAAACAAGTTGGATTCCGTTTTGCGTTAAATGCTGTGCAAGGGCTTTCGCATTTTTAACGGTATTCATCTGGTAGATTTTAAATGATTCTGTAAGGGCTTCTCTGAATGCAACGGCCTTGGCGGCAATGACATGCATGAGCGGTCCCCCTTGAATTCCGGGAAATATCTGTTTATTCAGCATTTCGCTGTAGTCTGTTTTGGCTAAAATCAAGCCTCCGCGGGGTCCCCTCAATGTTTTGTGGGTTGTGGAAGTCACAACATCTGCAAATGGCACCGGTGAGGGATGCACCCCGGCCGCCACCAAACCGGCAATATGGGCCATATCAGCCATTAAATAAGCCCCCACCGATTCAGCAATGTGCGCAAATGCTTCAAAATCGATAACACGTGGATAAGCGCTTGCGCCGGCAACGATCAATTTGGGCCTGTGTTTTTCAGCAATCCTTGCCAATGCTTCGTAATCAATGGTGCCGGTATCTTTTTTCACGCCATAATGGACAAAATTAAAAAGCTTTCCCGAGAAATTTGACGGACTTCCATGGGTAAGATGCCCGCCATGCGAAAGATCCATGCCGAGGACCGTATCGCCTGGATCCAACAATGCAAAATATACGGCCATGTTGGCCTGCGATCCGGAATGAGGCTGAACATTTGCGTAAGGCGCATTGAATAGTTTTTCGGCCCGCTGAATAGCAAGTTTCTCGGCAACATCAACATATTCACATCCACCGTAATAACGTTTATCCGGATAACCTTCCGCATATTTGTTCGTCAGCACGCTTCCCTGGACCGCCATGACCGCAGGGCTTGCAATGTTTTCCGACGCAATAAGCTCCAAGGTATTTTTCTGTCTTTCAGCCTCTTTGGAAATGGCCTTGGCAATGTCCTGATCTACTTTTTCAACGATTTCGAAATTCAAATATCATTCTCCGGTAAAATTATCTGGTTTTCAAATGAGCCAGTTTC
This sequence comes from Deltaproteobacteria bacterium, assembly GCA_019309945.1. GTDB lineage: Bacteria > Desulfobacterota > Desulfobacteria > Desulfobacterales > JAFDFH01 > JAFDFH01. The sequence continues at coordinate 5,853 of JAFDFH010000018.1, read as the reverse complement.
CGGGCTTTACAAGGGGCCGCCCATTTCCTCTATGCGCTCGAACTTTTCTATTCTGCCGGCCTCCATCAAACGGTGTCCTAAGCCAAACCCTCACGATTTCCAGGGCAAGTGCTTCTTCGACAACTCGGCCCCCCAGGACCAGTATATTGGCATCGTTGTGCCTCCTGCTCATCTCCGCGGAAAAAAGATCATTGCAAAGTGCCGCCCTGACATGTGGAAATTTATTGGCAACCATGCTCATGCCGATTCCGCTGCCACAAAGGAGTATGCCCCGCTTAAATTTACCATTTGATACGTATGCGGCGACCTTAATTCCAAAATCCGGATAATCGACCGATTCTTCATCGCAGGTCCCTACATCCTCAACATCAATGCCTTTACCAAGAACGAATGCTTTAATTTTTTCCTTTAAATAAAAACCGGCATGATCGCTTCCCATGATAACGGGGGTATTATCCACATAATCATTTGCGTCCATTTCCCTATCCCTGACCCGGCTAAACCGGAAAAGTTACACGTGAACTAAAGTTTGAAAAAAAGACCTTTTTACGAATTCACAAATTTTAGGCGTCTAAATTGACCCATAACGGTTACGACTTTATTGTCAGCCGAATGTATAACGTTTTAACTTAACACACCATTATTTTACCGCAAGAAAAAAATACTTCTTTTGATAAAGGAATCTGTCTTGACCTTCACGGATTCCATAAATCGCAATCGGTCGGGTTTTCATAATCGTCAGTCAGCTTTAAAAAAAATGGGGGTACCTCGGACGGATAAGAGCGGAAATATATTTTGAATCGATCAATTGCGGTATTTTCTCAAAATGAGCGTTGCGTTTGTTCCCCCGAACCCAAAAGAATTGGTCATGGCATTTTTCACTGTTATCTTGCGCGCCTTATGCGGAACATAATCCAGGTCGCAATCTTCGGAAGGGTTGTCAAGATTTATGGTCGGGGGGATAATGTCATGATGAATCGTAAGCGCTGTAAAAACGGTTTCAATCCCACCAGCGCCCCCTAGAAGGTGTCCGGTCATGGATTTGGTTGAACTCATTGGGATCTGGTAAGCCTTATCCTTGAACACCGACTTAACAGCCTTGGTTTCATATAGATCGTTTAGCTCTGTTGACGTACCATGAGCGTTAATATAGTCGATCTGATCGGATGAGATTCCCGCATCATCAAGGGCCGCGCGCATACACCTTGCCATTCCGTCACCTTCCGGTGCCGGAGCGGTCATATGATACCCATCGCCGCTCATCCCGTATCCGCTTATTTCAGCATAAATGCGTGCATTTCTTGCAAGCGCACTCTCGAGGGTTTCAAGAATGACAATGCCGGATCCTTCACCCACCACAAAGCCGTCACGATCCCGATCAAAAGGTCGTGACGCCCTTTCAGGCTCATTATTTTTTGTGGAAAGCGCTTTCATAGCGTTAAAACCAGCGAAGCAGGCTCGTGTAATAACAGCTTCCACGCCCCCTGCGATCATGGCATCCGCTCCCCCCCTGTTGACAATTTTGAATGCGTCGCCAATCGCATGTGAGCCTGCTGCACACGCAGTTGCAACTGAAGCGTTGGGGCCTTTGGCGCCAAAATGGATGGAAATCATCCCCGCAGCCATATTCCCGATGATCATGGGGATAAAAAACGGACTCACCCGCTTAGGTCCCCTCTGGTCTAAAATTTTAATATTATCCTCTATTACCGCAAGTCCTCCCAGACCGCACCCCATCAGAACACCAATACGGTCTTGATTGGAACTGTTAATCTTGATATTCGAATCGTCCAGGGCCATTCGAGTTGCGGCAATGGCATAGGCAATGAAAAGTGATGTCCGTTTGGCCTCTTTCTTGGGAAGGAAATCTTCAGGATGAAAGCCCTTTACCTCCCCGGCAATTTTTGTCTGAAATTCAGAAGCATCAAACTGTGTTATCTCGGCTATACCTGACTTTCCTGCCTTTAAGGCCGTCCATGTCTCTTCCACACCGATTCCCAGCGGTGTCACAAGCCCTAAACCCGTAATTACCACTCGCCTATCCAAAACAACCTCCTTTCTCCTCCGCCCCAAATGGGTAGGACATTAATACCGACCATCATTCCTGCGGTAAAATTTTTCGCCGGCCTTGATCTCGAACAAAAAACCTCGTTTCTGGACGGACACTATCTATACATTTCACCACAAAAGCGCACGGATTTATAACTTCTCAAAAACTTATGGTTAAACCTACCAGCGGAGTCATCCGGTAATTTTTTTCAAAAATACACTGAGTATTTTGAGGATTAAAATTTGAGCCTGACGCCGAAATTGGACCAAAGGGAGCGTTTTAAAACTACCTCAAAGGAGGACCTTAAACCTCCGACATGGAATAGATTGCCTTCGTTCACCGGCCGCCCCTCAGGATATTTCAAATGTCACTGTCTTTTCAAGCTATCCTTATAAATGCGCTTTAATATAATCAATGACATCCTGAAACGTTGCCAGTTTTTCCGCATCTTCATCAGAAATTTCGATATCAAATTCCTCTTCCATTGACATAATCAGCTCCACAAGATCGAGTGAATCTGCTCCCAGATCATCCACAAAAGAAGCTGCCGGCACGACCTCTTCCAAATCAACACTCAGTTTTTCCGCAATGATCTTTTTTACTTTATCTTCAACTGACATTTAGGTTTACCTCCTTTATTTAAATGTACATACCGCCACTAACATGAATGATTTGACCGGTAATATAGGCTGCCTTTGCAGAGGCCAGAAAAGCCACAACCGAAGCCACATCCTCTGGTTTTCCGGAACGTCCCAGGGGGATCTGGCCAATCATTGCAGCCTTCACCTTATCTGCAAGCAATGCCGTCATATCTGTCTCTATAAAACCCGGGGCCACGGCATTGACGGTAATTCCCCGGGTTGCAAGTTCCTTGGCAACCGCTTTCGTAAATCCAATGATTCCGGCTTTCGATGCTACATAATTGACCTGCCCCGGATTTCCGGTTACACCGACAATCGAGGCGATGTTAATAATGTAACCGGAACGTTGTTTCATCATCGTTCGGGCAGCAATTTTCGTGCAGTTAAAGGTACCCTTTAAGTTGATATCTAAAACCGCATCCCAGTCTTCGCCCTTCATGCGTACCAAAAGCCCGTCCCGGGTAATGCCTGCGTTGTTGACCAGAACATCGATTCGTCCGGTTTCGCCTAATATTGTGTCAAAAAAGGCGGCAACCTCCTTTTCCGACACAACGTTTACACTCACACCTTTGGCAGCCCCGCCTGCGCCGGCTGTAAGTGTTTCGGTCCGATCCGCTTCGGCTTCTTCAGCAGCCGGGTCACCGGGTGAAAAATAATTAAAATAAATTTGGGTGTCCGGCCCGGCGAATGCAAGACAGATGGCCCTTCCAATACCTCTTGACCCACCTGTAATAACGACGGTACGTTTGTTGTTAGCCGGCATGCTTACCTCTTGAATAAAATATCTGCAACCTGATCCATGTCATTAATGATATTCTGATAACTGGAAATCAAGGCGTTATAGGAAATGGTTTCCATAAACGCAGATATCGTCTTTTGATCAAATATCCCGGAACCCATCAGTATTTTGAGTATATTCTGGGCAACCAGCTGCGCGACTTCATTTGCAAAGATCCTCGACATGGCCTTGAGTCTCTCGGTCCTCGGATCAGCTGCCTCAGCAAGGGCCTTTGCTTTGCGTGCCATGCTCGCACCAACTTCCACATGGGTCATCATATCGGCAAGGGCAAACATGACATACTGTTTTTTGGTCAGCCTATTCGCATGCACTAAATTAATGGTATCATTTAGTGCCATTGCAGCCAGCCCGTAAAATCTGCATCCGGCATCGCTTAAAGCAGCGTCTAGATTCTCCATCTCGGCGCCGATGTTTCTGTAAAACGCTCCCTTGGTTTTGCGAGTTTTTTTCCAGCGGAATACACTGATAATATTCTGCATAATCTCGCTGGTGCCCTCATATATACACGTAATCTTCACATCCCGTTTTATCTTTTCAACCTCGTACTCGGCAATATAGCCATAGCCGCCGAGAGCCTGCATGGCATCATCGGCGGCCCTGTTGGCAGTCTCGGTAGCAAATAATTTACCAATCGATCCTTCTACCTGAAAATCCTCTTCATCGGAATCCAATTTCAGCGCGACTTCGTCAATATAGACAGCTGCGGCTTCCAGCCGGACGGCATGCGGAACGACCAGCTTGTGGGTGTAGCCCTGCTTTTCCGAAAGCGGAGATCCAAACTGGATTCGTTCTTTGGCATACGGGATAACAATCTCAAGGGCGGCTTCACCGGCGCCTAAGCCCATGGCCGCAACCATCAGCCTTGTATATCCAAAAACTTTGTTGGCCTGTTTCAAGCCTTTCCCGGGCACACCCCCAATAAGATTTTCAACCGGGACAAAGACGTCCGTGAAGGCAAGCGGCGAAGTGTTTGACGCGCGGATGCCGTGTTTTTCTTCACCTTTGCCCTGATCAAACCCTTTGGTCCCTTTTTCAACGACAAAAAAGGCGGGCCCTTCCGGCGTATTTGCAAGCAGGGTGATCAAATCCGCATAACCACCGGTTGAAATGAATTGTTTGGTGCCGTTAATTTTATACCCGCTAATTTCCCCGGCTTCGTTTCGTACCGGATCAGCCGTTGTTTTTATTGCCGCGAGATTACTCCCGGCATCCGGTTCGGTCACAGCGTAAGCAACAAGGGCGTTGCCGTCGGCAATGGTACTGAGCCATCTTTGCTTCTGCGCTTCAGTGCCGCCAACCAGTAAAGGATCCGCTCCCAGCTGTATGGCAAAAAAAGCAGTGGCAATCCCCAAACATATTTTGGCCATTTCGCGGGTGACCGCACAGCTGTCCTGGGCACCGCCACCCACGCCACCATATTCCTCCGGAATAAAAAGAAGTTGCAACCCAATGTCAGGACTCAGCATTTTCCGAATGATCTTTTCCGGAAAAATATTATTTTTATCAAACTCAAGAATATTTTCTTTGGTGAGAAGTCGTTTTTTTAACTGTCTTACCGTGTCAAGCACCAATTTCCTTGAATCGGAATCCAATCCTTGCGTAGTAGCAATCTCTTTATCTGCAAATGATTCCATCACCCTTACCCTTCTTCAGTTTCAATTACCGTGCGCCCTTTGTACGTACCACAACTCGGACATGTGTGGTGCGGCAACCGGGGGCTTCCACATTGAGGACAGGTCGTCAGGTTGGGTGCCGTGTGTTTTTGATGTGTTCGGCGTTTATCACGCTTTGACTTGGATGTTTTGCGTTTTGGAACAGGCATGAGTAATCTCCTAACTTATTGATATTAAAGTAAATATGTCATAAATAACTACCTCTCTTTATGGTAGTGGTTTAAGTAATTTATATTAAATCGATTGTCAAGGATTTTTATTAAAAAAATAAATTTTGTATTCTTGTACTCTTTAGGCTGATATGTTATGAAAATTATTTGAATCGTTGCAAGCCTGTTTATACCTGATAATTGTCTAATTTAACAGGCAAATACAATAACAATAGCTTTTACATCCGGCCCTTTTCCAAGTCTGCTTGAAAGGATTTGAATGATCAGGCAAGGGGCTTTATTTCAAAGGCCGTCCTTTACGGCGCATTTTTCTTCTTTTACTAGCTAGTGCCCGAACGAAAACTAGATAGATTTTCCAAGTTCAGACTTCGTTAAATAGTTGAGTGGGAAAATATACGTATATAATTCAATATGTTCCGGTAGGCCCGCTACGCCATCCGGTAATTTTTTTCAATACGGCCAAAACTTGCCGTTAAGGGCGCCTAACAGTGCCCCGCGCACGGGATCTAAAATGAGTGTA
>JAFDFH010000199.1 GCA_019309945.1 Deltaproteobacteria bacterium | reverse complement strand
ATAGCCCCGGGTATTGGCAGCTTCATTATTGGACCATAGGCGCTTTACGTTGAAATGTTCAGCGATATATAATAGTCCGTTTAGATGATCACTGTTCGGATGGCTGAGAATAAGAGTATCAACGGTTTTGATCTTTTTGCGCCATAACAGGGGCGCGATGATCCTGGCGCCAACATCAAAAGCCGAATTATCCGAAAAGCCTCCCCCGTCAATAAGCAAGCAGGCGCCTCCCGGCATTTCCAGCAAGGCCGAATTCCCCTGTCCCACATCAATAATCGTCACCCGCAGATCATCATGCCAAAATCGGTTATAAGCCCAATAATAGGCATCCGCACCCATCACAAGGACGATGGCCACAACAATAAACCTTGCTATTTTAGGTCTGGCAATGACTCGTTGCCAGGTAAATTCTACCTTCGCCTTGCCGTTCTGCACAGGTTGCGTTTCTTGCCTGCCGGAAGTCATCGGTCGAACTTTTTTCAAGTTCAAAATTGCCCAGGCCATTAGATAATAGCAGCATATCTCCAAATGGGTTGGCGTGACTGTTTTCATGGCCGCAAAAGGCAGGTCACCTATAAAATTGACGAGGTTGAGGGTCGGTGCCAGGACAGCCGCGCTGGCCTTGAAAAACCATGTGGCGACACTAATGCTAAGCGGATATAAAAAAACAGCACAAAGCCCCAGTGGAATGACGGCAAAACCAATTAATGGAACGACAATCAAGTTTGTTAATAATCCCAGCATCGAAACCTGATTGAAGTAATACATCACAAGGGGCAGGGTACCGAGGATGGCGAACAAAGAAACTAGGAAAAAAGTGAATAGCTTTGGGGGTATCTGATAACGCCATCCATTTTTCACCCTGGTTGGATGAATTGCCTGCCGATGACGTATCCAGGTCATGCCGTATAGGATTGAAAAAACGGCTGAGAATGAGAGTTGAAAAGAAATGGAAAAAAGTGAAGGCGGAAAAACAATAAGAATGATCATGGCCGCAATCGCCAGGGTATTCATCGGGTCGTGTTCCCTCTCGACAAGGAAGGTCATTAGAAAAACCGTGACCATAATCACAGCCCGTTGGGTAGAAGGAGACATTCCGGCAAGCAATGCATATATAAAAACAGGAAATAGCGACAAAACGGCCGCCCCCTTGCGGGTCCATGCCTTCCAGAGAAAAAATTTAAAGTGAGACAGCATCCATGTAAAAAGAATAAATGCGGTTGTGGCCACAATGCCCAGGTGAAGTCCGGAAATAGCCAGAACATGGCCGACCCCCGCCCGGTTGAAATTCGCACGCAAATCTTTTGACAATGCATATCGGTCCCCGACGATAAGGGCTTTTAAGGCACCTTGGGAGTCCGCCTTGACAACCCTTGCAATCAGATCTGAAATTTTATGACGGGCTATTTCAATGCATTGCCGCATATTTTTGCCTGAATTCTTTTGTAAAACAGTCAGACGGTTCCCTTGAACATACGTGGTTGCCCATACGCTTTGGAATGCCATGTATCTTTTATAGTCAAACCCGCCTGGATTGTTAAAATTTCGAATGGATCTTAGCCTGCCGACAAAAGCGATCCGGTCGCCTAAGGCGAGTTTAAAGTCATTGTACCAAATGGTTACGCGGATTTTACCGTTGACCGGAAATAAGGCATCATCTTGCCCAAGGGATTCAGCCTTGATGATAAACTTTAAGCGATGATTCGATTTCTGAGGGGGCGTATCAATGATGCCGACAATTTTCCATGGATGTGTATCGGCATAATGGGTGACGTGATTGGAAGGAAAATCGGGCGCCCGACAGGGTTGTATAGAAAGATAACCCAGGGCGATAAACAGGAGAATAGGCGTGATGACGGAGGGTTGTCTTTGAAAAATTTTTACGCCTATAAATCCCGAACATATAAAAATAACCCCGTAGGACCACTCTTTATGGCCTGGAAACCAGGAACCAAAGGCAATCCCTGCAATCAAAGCGATAAGCAGAGGAATCACAGGGCGGGCGTAAACGTTAAGCCTCATGCTTTAACTCGTTTAATTGCAGCTCCAAGTCCGGCAAGCTTCTTTTCAATGGCTTCATAGCCACGATCCAGGTGATAGATGCGACTGACTTCGGTTACACCCTTCGCTATAAGACCGGCCATAATCAATGAGGCACTGGCCCTGAGATCAGTAGCCATAACCGGCGCACCGGATAAAGCCGGAACGCCTTTGATCATTGCGAAATTGCCGGATATCGTAATATCAGCCCCCATCCGTTTAAGCTCACTCACATGGATGAAACGATTCTCAAAAATGGTTTCGGAAATTATGCTCAACCCTTTTGCAACCGACATCAGCACCATGAATTGGGCTTGCATGTCGGTTGGGAACCCAGGATACGGCAGGGTCTTTATATCAATGCTGGCGATTTCATCCGGGCCTTTTACCCAAATGCTTTGGCCTTCAATTTTGATATCAGCACCGGCCAATTTCAACTTGTGAATCACAGCTTCATTGTGCTCAGGTTCACATTCTAAAAGCCTCACGTTGCCTTGTGTTAAAGCTGCGGCGGTCATAAATGTACCGGATTCGATCCGATCCGGGATAATGGAGACTGATACCGGATGCAGCGAAGTTACACCTTCTATGCTTATGATTGAAGTCCCGGCGCCTTTTATATTTGCTCCCATTTGATTTAAAGTTTCCGCAAGCGCGACGACTTCAGGCTCGCGTGCGGAATTACGAAGCACCGTCATCCCTTCTGCCAGAACAGCCGCCATCATCAAGTTTTCTGTTCCGGTTACCGTTGCGATATCAAAATAGATTTCGTTTCCTTTCAAACGATTGGCCGAGGCTTCGACGTAGCCATGTTTCAAATCAATCGAAGCGCCCAGGCGCGCAAGTCCCTTTAAATGCAGATTAATGGGGCGTGCACCAATGGCACAGCCGCCCGGTAAAGATACTCGGGCTTTTTTAAGCCTGGCCACGAGCGGACCGAGCACAAGGATGGACGCCCGCATCTTTCGAACCAAATCGTAGGGCGCCTCGTAATTACAAAGACCATCCGCCGCAATGCGAACCGTATCCCCATCCGTTTCTATCTTTGCGCCCAGGGTCGACAAAAGGAGTTTTATGCTTTGGATGTCCTTCAGGTCGGGAACGTTATGATAAGTATTCCATCCATCCGTCAGCAGTGCCGATATCAGTATTGGAAGGGCGGCATTTTTGGAACCCCCGATTTTTACTTCGCCTTTAAGGGGATGTCCCCCTTCAATGATGATGTTTTCCATCGCAACCTCTGTAAACGTTTCGGTTTGATTGGTAGCGTTATCCGATCTTGAAGCCGTGAAAGGTTATATAAAATATTCCATCGAATCCTGTCAAAATAAAAAAGCGCTTCCCCATTTTTGGATGAGAAGCGCTTTTTACCCTCTTATGATATCTATCAATCAGTGGCTGTGCTTGCCTTTACCCTTGTATGTATCATAGATTGCTTTGATAAGACAGTAAGTCAGGCCGATGCCGACAACGTTCATCGCAAACCCCAGACCACCCATAAACACCAGATGGGACATATCCCATACCCATTCGAAACTAAAGGGAAACATATCTATCCTCCAAAAAATATTTGCCGCCAAGGCACAAAGACACGAAGGATTTTATTTTGTTATTGTTTCTTAGTGTCTTGGTGCCTGGCGAGAAGAAAAAAATTTTGCCATAAAAAGTACAAAATTTACAACTAAGGAACTAATCGGTAAAAAGGGGTCTACCTTCTGTTATCCATCGATTCACCCCCCTATTCCCCTATCGGGTTCAATTCCTGCTCTTGGGGAAATATGGGCAAGTAACGGTAGGACAATGCAATCAAGATAACGCCGTAAGCAAGCGGAAGAATCGTAGTCGCAACTTCCTGCCAGCTTGGATAATACATGACCCAGCTTTCGAATGTTAGTACCGGCATGGCGAGGACCTGCAATACCATGACCCATCGATTCACACAAACCCCCACTACCGCCAGGACTATTGCGGTCGTAAAGGCAATAGAATTGCTGCGTCCTTTTTGGGAAATCAGGATAGCGGCCGGAACCACTCCGCAAATTACAATTTCCAGCACGAGAATCCAGATTCCATACAGGGGGTTGTTTGAATAAAAATCCATCAGGCTAAACCCTTTGGAAGGGCCGGTAACAACGGCCCAGTACCAGGTGTCGATTATCTTGGCGATAATGTAAGTTGCCAGCATCCATCCGGATATCTTGGCCAGCAGATCGATAACATTTTGCTTGACCAGTCGCTTTTTTGCAACTTTTTCTGTGATCCGGGTGATCATAATTGTAAAGCACGGTCCAACCGCCGCTGCCGACCAGGTAAAGAGAAAGAATGTCCATGGCCAGATGAAAATACCTTCTCTAAAGGAGAAAGGGCGTCCAAAAAGCACTCCGGGAACACCGCCCAGAGAGCCTTGATGGAAAAAAGAAAGAAATGCTCCGGTGGCCGCGAACACAGCCATGATTTCGTGCATACTGTGACCTAAATTATGAAAAAAAGGAACCTTATCGATCTGACGATTCTCAAGAATAAGGGGAAGATACTCAATGGAAAGAACACCGAAGTAACAGGTGAGACAGAAGGCCACTTCGGTCAGCATCGAATGAACATTGGCATGCCAGAAGATAAACCATCCCCTCAGGGGTTGCCCGATATCAAACCCGAGGATCAAAAGCGCTGAGCTATAACAAATAAACCCGATAAGCACGGCATAGTTAATAATATATTTTAATTCATCTTTTCCGAAAATATATCGCATTAAACCGGTAAAAAAAGCACCGCCGCCAAGGGCAATAACCGTCAGGTCGGCCCAGATCCAGACGGCAAATCCGTAATAATCGTTCATGTTGGTCTGGTTAAGCCCCTTCATATATATAAGTATCAAGGCCACAATGCCCCATAATGCAACGGCGCCGGCCACGACGATCAGCAGGATAAATTGCCAGATAGGACAGCGTTTAGCTCCCTCGGGTATAAGTGCAGTATCCATAAGTCAGGTGCTCCTCAATATGTGCGATTTATGCGATTTAAGTTGCTATTTTACTATAGATCTTTTTAGAACTAGAAACGGTCTAATGCCTTTTTAGTTTACCTTCGTTTTTAAGGTAATTATCGCCGGCTCGCCTGACCCATTCCCGGCTTGAAAGATAATAGACCTTTGGATTCGTTCCCAGTCTCTCAAGCAACCGGAATGCATCGGGGTTTTTCGGACGACCGCCATGCCCAGGATCGGGCTTGACCATTTGATGTACAGCATGTTCAGGATTATTCAAATCGCCAAAGGTAATCGCGTCTGCCGGGCATGCCTGGGTACATGCAGTTTG
>JAFDFH010000198.1 GCA_019309945.1 Deltaproteobacteria bacterium | reverse complement strand
TTTGTATGCGGGTATGTCGACGATCGCCGGATTTGCTTCACTGCTCCTTTGCAACATCCTGCCCGTTATTACCTTTGGCTGGATGATGAGTGCCGGTATTATTGTCTCCCTGATGGTGACGTTTATCCTTTTTCCTACCAGCCTAATGCTGATCGACAAAGAAATCCCGCAGCCCAGAAGGCGTTTACAGTTTTCAATGCCATCATTTTTTTTATCGGAATTTCCAAACTGGATGTTGAAAACAGCTTTATCGATTACTTTAAACAAACGACCGAGATCTATCAAGGGATGAAGGCAATCGATCAAAATCTGGGGGGTACCACACCTCTGGATGTCATCGTCGAATTAGACAAACCCGAAGAATCAGCACAAAAAGTTACATCTGGACCAAATGCTGAAGGTAACGATGAATTTGACGCCTTTGATGAATTCGAGGCAACTCAAGATGATGAAAAATACTGGTTTACTTCTAACAAAATGGCCCGGATTATAAAAATCCATGATTATCTTGACGACCTTTCGGAAACCGGAAAAGTCCTCTCACTGGGAACAATGATGAAGGTCGCTGAAAAGTTAAACAACGGCAAGCCGCTAGACAATTTTAATCTGGCCTTGCTGTATAGCGAATTGCCTAACAAATTTAAAAATCTGCTACTAACCCCGTATGTGTCTGTAGAGCATGATCAGGTCCGTTTTTCAATCCGCATTATCGATTCGGAAAAGACCCTAAAGCGGAATGTACTGCTGAATAAAATCCGGCGTGATCTAACCGGTGAGCTGGGGTTGAAGCAAGCCCAGGTTCATTTAACCGGGATGCTGGTGCTATACAACAATATGCTGCAAAGTCTCTTTAATTCTCAAATCCTGACCCTGGGCGTAACGATACTGGCACTGATGGGCATGTTCCTGATCCTGTTCAAATCTTTGAAAATGTCGTTGATCGCTATTTTCCCCAACCTGCTTTCCATCGGTGTTATCCTTGGATTCATGGGATGGATGAATATTCCCCTTAATATAATGACCATCACCATCGCGGCAATCAGTGTCGGGATTGCCGTTGATGACACGATTCACTATATCTGCAGGTTCAAGCACGAGTTTATGGTGGACCGGAATTATATTAATAGCGTTCATCGCTGCCATGCAAGCGTCGGCTACGCCATGTATTATACATCGATAACGATCATCATCGGGTTTTCAATCCTGGTCCTGTCAAATTTCATCCCCAGTATTTATTTCGGCATACTGACGGGACTAGCAATGTTCATTGCATTAATTGCTGCCCTGACATTACTGCCCCAACTGATCGTAATCTTCAAACCGTTTGGACCCGAACCTGAAGAAAGTTAAAAGAACTTGACATGTAAAGAATCCTGGCCCAGAGGACCAGGCTTTTTTATGTTTAAATAAATAGTACCCGAACCTGTGAACAGGCACATAAAACCCAGGGCATTGGATCGCATGGGCAAAAAAAAGCTGAGCCGTATATTACTGCTTATTCTACTTTTAGCATTTTTTTCAGTGGGGTGTGCCCACAGACCTGAATCCGCTTCCCATGGTGCAATAACAGGTTATTCGCAAACAACAGGCAGCGAAGCTGATGCGATTTCATCAAACCCGCTTGTTGAAAACGATGTTGATAACATTGGTGACGAGTTCGATCAGATTGATGACGAATTTGATCAGTTTGATGACGAATTTGAAACAGATGCGATACGGGTGGCAGACCCACTGGCACTCGTGAACCGGGCCATGTTTCACTTCAATGACAAGCTTTATTTCTGGATTCTAAAGCCTGTGGCCAAGGGATACAGGGCCGTTGTTCCACAGACAGCCAGAGTGGGCGTACAAAATTTTTTCAACAATCTCATGACCCCCGTTCGACTGGCAAACTGCTTATTTCAGGGGAAAATAGGTGCGGCGGGGGCAGAGCTGGGCAAATTTGTTGTTAATACTACGGAGGGGATATTGGGTTTTAGAAATGCAGCCCGAAAATATCCCGGGCTGAATCCCGGCAAGGAGGACCTCGGTCAAACCCTTGCAACCTATGGAATTGGTAACGGTTTTTATATTGTATGGCCATTTCTGGGTCCTTCCACCCTTCGCGATACGGTGGGAATGATCGGCGATCTATTCCTGAATCCTGTCGCTTATTACGTTGATAGCCCGAAAGCGTATATCGGAATCAGAGCTTACGACATTTTGAACAACACTTCCCTTCGGATCGGAGATTATGAAGCTATCAAGGAAGCATCCCCTGAACCGTATGTGGCGATTCGCAATGGCTATATTCAACTGCGGAAAAAGTTGATCAAGGAGTAAATTTACCAATAAACCACTACGCCATTTTCTCAGAACCCATTATCTCATAATTCCAATATTTCAACATTCCAATTGTGAGCGAAGCGAATTAACTTGTTAAAGACGATAAAAGCAATGAAGAAATTATCTAGTGTCCGCCCAGAAACGAGGATTTTTGTTCGAGATCAAGGCCTGCGAAAAATTTTACCGCAGGCATATAGTTGATATTCCGAGGATAAAATTTTGAGCATAACGCAGAGATCGGACAAAAAGACCGTTTCTGGATGGGCACTATCTAAAGCGCTTTTGATCATTACGGCTATTATCGGATGCTCGCATGGAGACATGGTTCGCATGGCTCGGATAGCGACGACCGGAGACCTGGCCGAGGTTCAGCAGATGGCAACAGATAAGGCCATCCGATATGCCACTGACCCGAAGTCGCTGGAACGGGATATCAAACAGTTTGCAAAGATGGTCGCGAAATTCAAAACTGCCGTAAGCGCGGTTTGGGGCCCAAAGGAAGTGAAGGCGCCCAAACCCAAGGAATACGTTAAATACACCCAGAATTATCTATCCCGGGCGTTGGTGGACTTTGACCAGGGCATTATTACGGTGGAAACACTGGACCCAAAGGATTCATTAAACAGCCTTAAAAACGCCATTGTCACGACCCTGCTCACACCGGACGATCCCAGAGCGGTTGATCTCTATTCCGCCAAAACGATCAAGCTTGGGGAAAGGCCCTTTCTCTTAAACGAGGTCAGGGATCAGGAGGGCAAGGACATTCGATGGGGTTGGCGGGCCGAACGTTTTGCAGACTATCTCATCAAAAAAAGACTTCAGATCAGACCGGTGGGAACCGGTAGGCACATCAAAACCGTGAATTACGTAAAGATTATGATGGTCAAGGACCATCACCAGATACGGGCCGGGAAGTACAAACCCCTGGTGGAACATAATGCAGAGCGTTTTTCCATCAGCAAGAACCTCGTCTATGCGATCATAAAAACCGAAAGCAATTTCAACCCCTATGCTGTCAGCAATGCCCCGGCCTTCGGGCTCATGCAGATCGTACCGACAACGGCGGGGCGGGATGTACATAAGTTCTTGAATAAAAAAAGCGGCCTTCCTTCAAAAAAATTTTTATTCACCCCTGAAAACAACATTGAATACGGTGCCGCTTACCTACACCTGCTATATTATAAATACTTAAACGCTATCCAGGACCCGGTGTCCAGGGAATACTGCGTCATCGCAGCCTACAACACCGGAAGTGGCAATGTTCTGCGCACCTTTGACAGAAACCAAAAGCGCGCGCCGCAAAAAATAAACAGCCTCGGCCCGTTAGAGGTTTTCAGTACGTTGCGCACAAAATTACCCCATGACGAAACGCGAAGGTATCTAACCAAAGTCATGGATGCAAAGAAAAGCTTTGTGAATTTTTGATGCGGAGCTGAAGACCTGAAATGAAAAATGATAAGAATTTGCTTTTTGAGAGCGGGTCAAGCAAAAAAACTAACGTTGTGTTTCTACGCCATAAAGAGCTGCCAAGGCGGAGTCAAGAATCACCTTTTCTCCACGAATGACCAGTATTATTTTTAAGATCTGGTTTTCGGGAATAAGTTCCTTTGTTTTTTTCGGCATTTGTAATTCAACTTTTTTTGTTTATTACGCTGCTCATAACCAGGGAGCCTGTTTTTAGGCCCACCTGGTTCATGAGTTTGTTCGATGCTTGTCAAGTGGTTATGGTGCTATTAATTTTACAGTTGGAAAGTATGATTGATATCTTGAAACATCCCTGGTTAATAGGTCTAAATTTAATACTGCAGCTTGTGCGCCAATAAAAAAATCTGGCAATGGAGTCCTTTTCGCCCCTTTTCTACTTTTGTATATAAGGAAAGCTTTTCCAGCCAAAAAAAGCGCCTCTTTAGGAATTTCCAACATTTGGAGGCCAGCCTTGTTAATTGCAGTCTCCAAGTCCTCTATTAACTTAAAAGCAATTGATATTTCAGAATAAACCATTGAATTGATATATAATGATGCGTGATAACTGTATTCCTCCAATTTGGATTCAGACCAATCAGCCCATTTAGAGTCATTGAGAAAAACATCCAGAATTATGTTCGAATCAACTAGAACTCCTTTCATTTGTCTCCTCTTGTAAGGGCCATTATTTCATTAGTTGTCATTTTAACGCTGGCGATTCCCCTCAACTTCCTAAACTTATGAGTTTTTTTGGGTTCGCCTGTCCTTTTGACCAAATAAATTCGGCCTTTCTCTTCTACAAAATCAATTTCAACGGCAGGAGTTATTCCTAGTTTTTCACGAATTTCTTGTGGAATTGTGACTTGTCCTTTTATCGTAACTCTCATGATTAAACCTCCAGTAATATGTAATACTGGTAATAGTAATACTTCTGCATATTTTTGTCAACCATAAATATCTTGCATCGAAAGTGAGTAGCTTTTAAGGTCTCCCATTGCCTTTTTTACTAAATTCTTAATATTCGTCCATTTTTTCTCATCGGTGTTTTTCCAAAACAAGTCTGAATAATATCGGTTCGAACTAAACCCTCCATTATTTATTCTCTCCTGGAACAGAGATTCTACAACTTTTTCAGCTTCGCCCTTACCTTTGACAACACCACAGGCAAACAGCAATAGAAAATAAATACAAACGCAATAACGTAGATTGTCTTTTTCATTTTAAATTCCTCATCGAATACCTGCAAATAAGCTGCATGCTAAGTGACTTCCGAACTTACACGGCCTTTTACGGTTAACCGCCAGGCTTCTTCACGTCAGCTTCATTTGCATTATATCAGGTTTTTTTGAATTTTCCCCATGTTGAGAGCAATATGTGTAAGTCAGAGGGGTCCCCTTATTAATTTTGAGCAAGGGTTAACCGTAGAATAGACCCTATTTTCGACCTGACCCAAAGGACCAGGTTTTTTTATGTTTAAATAAAGATAGAATTCGGCTTTCTTTTCGGTGGTAACATGTCTGGACAACAGATAGGATTTAAACTCCTCCATAAGCCCTCAGGAAATATGGTCAAGTTTACATTTGGACTTCTTATCTGGTCATGAAAACGAAAACTGCCCATAAAATAGTGCACGCGTGCACAGCTTTCCAGGCACTATCGCATTGCTTCACATTTTCCAAAAAAGTGATTTATATTATGAAAACTTATGATTGTGAATTTTTTCATTAGAAAAAGAGCCGCAATGATGGATCGTCAATTACAACAAGAGGAAATCTACTGCAAATTTAGAGCCAGGTTCCCAATTGTATG
>JAFDFH010000197.1 GCA_019309945.1 Deltaproteobacteria bacterium | reverse complement strand
GATGAAGAAGTCCGTTATATTTGTCCTGAATGCGGCAATAGAGTTTTCCGGGGCGCAGTCAAATGTAATCAGTGTAAAGCGAAGTTGGATCTGGACTAGAAAAGGGGCTAGCCCAAAATGCCTGAGTGTCCACATTGCAGAAAAGTTATCGATGGAAAGTATCTTCGAGATACGTTTTCTTTTAAAGCCTACAAAGACTGCCCTTTTTGTGCCCATCCCTTTACGGTCGATGTCTCCACCAAGTACAGACAAGCTATTGGACTCGTGATTGCACTTATTTCATTAGGGCTTACGTTGGGAGGCGTAGCCTGGTTGATCCCTGCGATTATCAGCTACATCTTTCTGGGGTTGTACATATATTGGGGAAATAAGCGTGTTGTGTTTGTTCCGTACGAAAAGGGTCAGAAGCCGAGCAAGAACACCTAACAACAAAAGGGTAAAGCACACTTCCGTTCGAAAAGTCCTGCAAATAGACCAAAGGGGAAAGGAATTTTCCTCTACACTCCCTTCCCCCTTGGCGGTGCAACAAAAACTTTTACCTACTTAGATTTCTTGGAGTCCTTTTTGACTTTGGGCGGTTTTTCACTGACTTGCTTCACCGGAATACAACCACAACCACAGACGTTCTTTTTCTCAGCCATCTTTATCACCTCCTTTCTGTTTAAGCGGTTAAGCAATAACTTAATTGAATGGGCAAAAAAACACCTATTTTTTCTTGGGCTCCAATTCTTTTAACCTTTGCCGTACGGTACTAAGCTCATTTCTGAGCTCTTTCTCATACTTTTTTAGGGATTCCCGGTTCGATCTTTCTGGTTGGGATTCTCTGAATTTTCCTGTTCCCTGGCATCCACAAGTACAAACTTCATTTAATATTTGTCGGCAATTTTCCATTGCTTTCTCATCTATTGTATATGGTATCCAGTATCCTTTCCTCTCGCTTCTGACCAGGCCTGCTTGTTTCAATATTTTGAGGTGCTGGGATACGGCCGCAGTTGTGATACCTATTGTTGCCGCAATATCCTTAGCACCTAAAGGCCCTTGGCCTTTAAGCAGCTCGATTATTCTCACGCGTGTTTCCACGCTGAGTACTTTAAACATTTCGGAAGGTTCGATTTTCATAAGCCAATACTATAATCAAGTGATTAAGCAACTGCTTAATTATAAGGGCGGGACGGGTTCGTGTCAAGTTATTTAAAATCTAAAATATCAGACTTAACGTTTGATGTTAATAACGTATTGCGTTAATATATCCTCACGATAAAAAGTTTCCGGGATAAAGAAAGTGAAAAAATATTCAATAGACTTATTTCCAGAAAATTGTCTCAAAATATTCAGCACTTTGCACGCAAAGAATTGGTTATTTTGGATGCGGCTACCAAATGAAATACGTTACGCGTTCCACCTGGTAACCGATTGGAAGCTTTAAAAGGTGATCGAAAAGGACAACATAGCATCCGCATCAACGATCAGTGGCGAATTTGTTTCAAATGGAAAGCCGGTGATGCATATGATGTTGAGATTTCAGATTATCATTAGGGGGCAATAATGAAAAATAGAAAACTTCCTCCCATTCATCCTGGTGAAATCCTTATCGCGGAGTTCTTAAAACCAATGGGAATCAGTCAATATCGGCTTGCCAAAGACATCAGTGTACCTCCAAGACGAATTAACGAGATTGTTCATGGTAAACGATCAATCTCAGCTGACACAGCCTTGCGGTTAGGACGATTTTTTGGAATATCGCCTCAGTTCTGGTTAAATCTCCAGACCCGTTTTGATCTTGAAGTAACCGAGGATCTGCTGGCAGAGCGCCTCGAAAAGGAGGTACAGGTACTCAGTTCAAATCGAATTTCGGAAACAAATATGGCGGCCATGGTTGCAATACAGAAAAGTTGAATTACTTTATCCGCTCACCCTGCCGAACGGCGGCGGGGTGGTTTTTTCGCATAATCACAAACCGTATTAAAAAACTCAGGAGATAAAAAAAATGACAGACATTTCAAAAATCACGCTGTACAGCGGCGGCCACAGGGGAGCTGAGGCGGAATTCGGCAAACTTGCCGAGGCCTGGCAGATGAACGAGGTGAATATATCATTTGAAGGGCACAATGCCGAGCGCACCAGGGGCGTCCTGGTACTGAACCAGGAAGAGCTGCAAAAGGGCGATGTCAGCATGGAAATTGTGTCCAAGCGGATGAAACGCACCTACTCCCAGACGGATAAGATCCGAAAAGTCATCCAGTCCCTTTTTCACATGGTCAATAGCGGCTACCATGTCATTGCGGTCGGCTGGATACAGGAGGACAACACCGTCAGGGGGGGAACCGGCTGGGGGGTAGAGTTGGCAAAGCTATTTAACCGGCCGCTGAACGTCTATGATCAGGAACGAAAGGGCTGGTTTTCCTGGGAGGACAGCCAATGGGTTGAGAACACACCGGTGATTACCTCAGATACGTTTGCCGGCACAGGA
Source organism: Deltaproteobacteria bacterium (assembly GCA_019309945.1). Classification (GTDB taxonomy): domain Bacteria; phylum Desulfobacterota; class Desulfobacteria; order Desulfobacterales; family JAFDFH01; genus JAFDFH01. The sequence continues at coordinate 2,942 of JAFDFH010000197.1, read as the reverse complement.
ACCCGCTTCCTCTCCGATGACGGCCGGCAGGCCCTCCACGATCTTTTCATCCGGTCCTTCGGTCCTGCGGAGAAAAAATAGTGAATGGGGTCGAACCAATGACCTCTTTTTTTATGGTATAAACCGAAAAATGGAAACATGCAGACTACGCTATTCATCTGCCGGTTGAGGAGAAGCGTGTGATCCCCTGGGAAGAGATCGACCGGGCGGAAGTCCCCGGACATGAAGGAGAAGTCACGCTGCGGAAGCGAGGCACCGAATTCTCGATCCGAACCGCAGGGACAGAGCTTATGTACAGCCACCACCACGGTTCCGCAGTTGCTTTGGCTGAGCTGACATGCAGCCGCATTAAAGGAAAATCCGGCCTGAGGATACTCATTGGAGGCCTCGGCATGGGCTACACCCTGGCGGCAGCACTTGAACCATCGGAGCCGGACACACGCATCACCGTATCCGAACTGATCCCGGCTGTGGTCCGATGGAACCGGGAACACTTAGGGCACCTTGCAGGAATGCCGCTGGATGATCCCCGGGTATCCGTCGAAGAAGAAGATGTAGCGGAAACCATCAGGAAAACGAAATCCGTCTGGAATGCAATACTTCTTGATGTAGACAACGGTCCTGAAGGGCTTACCCGGAAAGCCAATGACCGCCTCTACAGCAGGTCCGGTCTGAAAACCTCCTTTTCCGCTCTCCGCCCCGGAGGGATTCTGGCCGTCTGGTCTTCCGGAGTAGACGAGGCATTCACCCGTCGCCTGAAGCAGTGCGGATTCCAGACGGAAACCGTAGCCGTAGGGGCCCACAAACCCGGAAAAGGCGGCAGGCACACAATCTGGCTTGCAGTAAAACCCTGATCGCACTAAATCCTATAAAGTGATATAGTTAGCCCAATTCCCCCCTTTTTTTATTTTTCCGGAGGATTCATGCCATGACATATCGTGCCGAGACCAGGAATATGGCCCTTTTCTGCGATTTCGAGAACGTCGCTTTGGGCGTTCGCGACGCAAAGTACGCCCAATTCGACATTGGCAAGGTGATCGAGCGGCTCCTGCTCAAAGGGAATATCGTCGTCAAGAAGGCTTACTGCGACTGGAACCGGTACAAAGAATTCAAAGCAGGGATGCACGAAGCGTCCTTTGAGTTGATCGAGATTCCTCACGTACGCCAGTCGGGCAAGAACTCCGCCGATATTCGCATGGTTGTAGACGCTCTCGACCTTTGTTACACGAAAGAACATGTGGACACCTTCGTCATCATCAGTGGCGACTCTGATTTCTCCCCGCTCGTCAGCAAGCTGCGGGAGAACAACAAAATCGTAATCGGCGTCGGGGTTAAAAATTCGACGTCGGACTTGTTGATCGCAAACTGTGATGAGTTTATCTATTACGACGACCTCGTACGCCGTCAGCCGCCCCGAAAGAAGGCCGCCGCCAAAAAGGCGGGTCGCAAACCGGCAAAGGGCTCGACTGCCAAAAACAAAAAGGCCGCCGGAGATAAGAAGCAGGAGGCATGGGATCTGATTGTGGAGACCTACGAGGCCCTGGTTGAAGAACGTGGGGAGGGGGAGAAGATCTGGGGTTCCATGATCAAACAGACCCTGAAGCGTCGCAAACCCGGCTTCAGCGAATCCTACTACGGCTTCCGGTCTTTCGGCCAGCTACTGGAAGAGGCTGAAACAAACGGGGTGCTTGAACTGGAACGTGAAGAGAAGTCAGGCGGCTTCATTATCAAGAGTTGTCACGTCTCATAAGGGTCGTTGTAAATGCCTTTGAAGGATCGGAGTGATAATGGCAATGGAAAACCTGGTGGGGACATACAAACTATTATCCTGGGAGATCCGCCACGAGTCAGGGGAAACAACTTATCCCTTCGGTACTGATGTACAGGGTATGATAAGTTATACTGAAGATGGTTACATTTTCGCACATATAATGGCTGCGAACCGTAAAGCATATTCTGGAGGAGATTTGTTTGGCGGCGAAACCAGTGAAATTGTGGAAGGTGCCAATACACATATTTCATACTGCGGAACATACCAGACAGATGGTGACGAAATTATTCATAATGTAGATATCTGCTCTTTCCCAAACTGGGTTTCTACTGAGCAACGCCGCCATTTCGAATTTGAGAAGGGCAACCTGTTGTTGAGTGTTCAGGATTTCCACATGAAAAACGAGAGGGTGGGGTCATATCTGATTTGGCAACCTACTAACAACAGAAATGCCACCTGACAAGGCAGTTTCACCCGGATGTTCCGCTTCGCCATCCGCCACTCAATTCCAGCGTGAGGTGGCACCCGGACCAAAACCGGGGTGATGGGGGGTTCTTCGTTTGCTACACATCTTTGTAGATGCTGACTCGTGTCCGGTCAAACAGGAGGTGTACCGCGTCGCAGGCCGATTTCACCTTGATGTCACCTTGGTGGCCAATTCCTGGATGCGCGTTCCGAATGATCCATTGATTGCCCTCGAAGTTGTAGATGACGGATTCGATGCAGCCGATGATTGGATTGTCGAACACGTGCAACCTCACGACATCGTGGTCACCGCTGACATTCCCCTTGCGAGCCGCTGCCTGGAGGAAGGTGCACGTGTCATTGGTACAACCGGAAAGTCGTTCACGGAAGACAACATCGGTCAGGCTGTTGCGACCCGGGACTTGTTGTCAGGACTTCGTGATGCAGGGGAGATAACGGGCGGGCCCCCACCGCTAAAGAAGCGTGATCGATCACGTTTTCTTCAACAACTCGATGAAATGATTCAATCAATCCGTCGTGAGCATGATAAGAACAGGGTCGCATCTTAACTTATTCACAATCAACAAAATTCTCTCAGGTGATAGCGGTTCCGGAAGGGGGAGGCGATCATGGAAAATTGCAAGGGTACAAAACGGCTTGTACCGATTCTGGCGGTTCTTGTCCTTTTCATGGCCCAGCCGATCTG
>JAFDFH010000196.1 GCA_019309945.1 Deltaproteobacteria bacterium | reverse complement strand
GAACAGGCGGATAAAAATGCTAAAGAATTACAAAGACTTGAAAGTCTGGCAAAAGTCATACGAACTCTATTTCGAGATATATAGAATAACAGCAAAATTCCCAAAGGAAGAAAGGCAACCATGGATTACATAAGGATGCTTTACATCTCTTATGGTTCTGTTTGTGAACTGGAAAGGCAGATATTATTAGCAGGGGATTTAGATTTAATTGAAAAAGGTGTATTGGGTACACTAGAAAAAGATATCACGGAAAACGAAAGAATGTTAAAGGCGCTGATAAAGTCTTTAGAAAACAAACCCTTGAATCCTTGACCCCTGGAATCCTGGAACCCTCTTCTCCAACTAAATTGGAGAAGATCCTTAAATATTAATTGTTGATTTTTAACATTTTCAAATACAACATTATTTATTATGTAAAATCAAGAAATTTATAAACACAAGAAACCTCGAAAACTCCTGGATCCGGTACGCGATATTATGCGCTTGAAACACTATGCCTATCGTACGGATTGCACTTATAGCGGATGGATCAAACGCTTTATCCTTTTTCATGACCAAAAACATCCCGGGGAGATTGGTGAACCCGAAGTTGGAGCATTTTTGACCTGGCTGGCTGTTGCGAAAAAAGTTTCAAAATCAACACAGAACCAGGCCTTCAATGCCCTTATTTTTCTTTATCGTGAAGTCCTTAAGTGCCCTCTAAAAGGTCGTATCGATGCCGTACGCTCTTTTAAAAAGCAGCGGCTAATAGTTAGTGTCCGTCCAGAAACGAGGATTTTTGTTCGAGATCAAGGCCTTCGAAAAATTTTACCGCAGGCATATAGTTGATATTCCGAGGATAAAATTTTGAGAATAACGCAGAGATCGGGCAAAAAGACCGTTTCTGGACGGACACTAAGTAGCTCCTGGAACAAACGGGTTGTCGATGAGGATTTGGCCAACTCCACTGTACAAAAAAGGCAGCCATTCAAGGGGTCAGAGGCTCGGCGTTCAGGGGTTAGGAAGAGGTACATTTAGAATAAGTAAATCGACCTTAAAGGCCTGCCCCATAAGGCCGATTTACCGCCAAGGAGGGAGTCATACAAATGGAGGTAATGCCAAGCAGAATCCCTCAGGGTAATCCTCTGGATATTAAAACGGAGATGATTTCCATAGTATTCACACTGCTTTCATCCACTACTTTAACGTGACCATACGCTTCTCGATTTTCCACACAAAATGATCTTGATCTATTTCTCCGAATGGAAGATAAAGCAGCCTTATCTCCACATCCATGGCGTTAGACAGAAGTTCCCTGGACTTGGTTTTTCCTTTGCTTACATCTTTAAATGGAAACCCAATCTCAAAGGTCTCATGCACCGTTCTAAGGGGGGGAAGGGCCGTATCTCGAATCATGCCGCTCTTTTCATATGGCCCTCTACCCATCCGGTTGTGACTGCCAAATCTTGCCGCATAAGGCATATAAATTTTTGAATCCCGATAAATCTCCCTGCCATTTTGGGTCGTTGCGATCACTTCCAGGATCAGCCGGTTGGGAGTCGGTCAGCCATCCGGTATGCCGTGCCCGGTTTTATTCGTCAGTGCCACCTTAACAAGGGCCATTGGAACAACCCCTTCGGCTTTATTTTTACGCCAGTGATAGCTGGAAACATCAATATCCATATCCACCGCCGCATCCTGCATATCGAGGTCACGGTAGGCGGGCATGGTATGTCCCTTGTTGAATTTTTTCATGTGGCAATCCTGGCACGATTGTGTGCCCCCCTCAGGAATATACGCCCAGAGGTAACTCCCGTATGCCGTGGCACACTGGGTCGGCTGTTCCAATTCAAATTGGGGACCAAGACCGTGACACTGCCCGCACATGATCGACTCGCTGAGATTCGGACTCCGCTTTAATACCTCCTGTTCCTCACTATCATGTTCACCATCGTAGGTGCCGTAAACTGCATTTTTCTGCGGATATCCATCCACCCACTTATGGGTGATGGCATTGCGCTGGTGACAGATCAGACAATTGATATTGAGTTTATTCAGCGTTTCATTGTCTTTGGCCCATACGGCTTTCACGATTTCCTGGGCCACCTCATCCGTGGCCTCCGCCAACTGGGGCAAGTGACATTTGGCACACCCCATGAGATGCTTGATTTTAACGTCTTCAGGTTTTTTTACACCTGAATATTGCCAGGTCATCAGGCCCCTTGTGACCAGGGTTTTTAAAGTGGCCCGTGTGCGGCCGTAACCGGACCCGACCATGGAACGAGCATGGGCGGACTTTTCCCATTGCGCATATTCCTCTTCGTGACATTCTTCACAGGAAGTCGAATCATATCTTGCGGCCAGTTCGTCAATGGTCTCCGCCTTTTGGGTATCCCCATGGACGGTCCGGCAGGGTATAAGTATCGCCAACAGTAAAGCGGCCAATGCGAATGCCAAAAAAGACCTTTTGATTGTCATAATCCGTTTCCTTCCCGTTTTGGGCTACTTCTGATTTCTGTCTTGGGCGGTCTCAACAGCCCTCATCATCACCGATCGTTACCCCAAGTTTCGTTGGATCAATCTTTTCTGCAGGCATCTTGCCGGCGGGTGGCTGCGGTTGTATTTTTTCCGGCCGAGGCACAGGTTTATGCTTTTTTTCCCCTTTGATCTCGGCGGAAAATTCATACCACTGAAAAGCCATGTCAGCCGGATTGATTTTGACGGCCTGAAGAAAATAATAGCCCGCCTTCTCATAAAGGCCGTGTTCATAAGCCTCCTGGCCGTAACTGACCATAAGCCGGCTTAATTCGGTGCTTTTAGCGTCTTGCGTTTTGTGGTCCTGGGCCAGAGCAACCATGCTTGGTCCCATCATGATAAGCGCCGCCAAAATACTTAAAGAGAATTTCCAGCTAGTTAGCTTGAGCATTTGATACCTCTTAATAGTAAGTAGTGCCTCAACGAAAACTACTATTTTCCCCAATTTCTGTGTCAAGCTCAGATTTTAATCCTCAAAATACGCTAATGTATTCCTGCGGTTAAAATCTTCGCCTTCCTTGAACTTGGAAAAACGATCTAGTTTTCGTTCGGACACTAAGTAGTTTTATCGGTAATAATTGCGTACTTTGAAAATTTGTCTAAATTTATTGAAAAAGTCGTAATACTTCAGCCAGACACCAAGTCACAAAGGTCTCGATATCCAGTGATCAAGGATTCCTGCCGGGCCTTGTTTAAGATCAAGCTTTCTTTAGGTAAATCCGAAAGAATCCCTCGCCATTATCCGAATCTCCAATCCATTCGTCGCCTGACTTTTTAATAAAATCGGGCAGGTCTTTTCTGAATCCCGGGTCCGTCACCAGGATCTCTACGATCTCGCCCCCCTTCATTCCCTTCAACGCCTTTTTCGTCTTTAACAACGGCATAGGGCAACTGAGACCCTTTACATCCAAGGTTAGATTTGCATTGATTTCCTTGACATCCATTTTTATTCCTCCCTTTATTTTTTTTGAACAAATGATTATCAATCGATGACCACAATATCTTCCTCTTCATTCCAGTCCGCAGCCAAATACCAGAGAATTAGAAAAGCCACGATGAGAATGATCGTCCACTTGTAGGTGATCCAATCGGGTAAAAACACGGCCCGGCCGACCTTTTGAATAAGACCGGTGGTGTCCATATAATAGCGAACCAGGGCGTTGGTGAGGGCAAAGCTCAGCAGGACGATCCACAGCTTTATCTGGCCTTCGCCTACACGCCAGAGCGTGCCGCTGCCGCAACCGCCGGCGACAACCATCCCGGCGCCAAAGATAAAACCACCCACCAGCCCTCCGAAAAAGAAGGTGTTGGACACATATACCATTTCACCCCTCAGGCCGGACCACTTTATGATCCCATAACCGATCACTGCAACCATAAGACTCAAAGCAACAGCCTTTGTCTGACGGCTGTCGCCGGTCATAAAAGGGTCACGAAAGGCCGCCACAAAGCAAAGACGGGACCGATGCATCACCACGCCGATACATAATCCCATGAGGAGAAACCCTCCTGCCTTGGTATAGGCCAGGGCCGAATAACGGAAGGAAGCAATAATTCCCAACCCGAGAATCACTACTCCGATCCACGGCTGAAGGGGTCGCCAGTCAAATTTACTTTTTTCTGCTTTTTGAGCGGCGGGAGCCGACATTCGGGGCGGGAACTTCTCCAGTTCCCACAACAGATACCTTAGCCCCACGTAAGCACCGCAAATCAGGCCAACCATCATCGCAAAACCACCCAGAGAAAGTGCGCTTATGGCCGAATAAAAACCACCTACATTGCATCCTCTTGCCAGGGCCGCTCCGATTCCCATCAGAATTCCGGCGATGAAACCTTTGACCATCTCCGGGCGAGGGGGCACCCTGAGGCTGAACTCCCTTCCAAGCAAGGCGGAAGCAAAGGCACCGAATATAAGCCCGATGTCCATGACCGAGGCAAAATTAATCAGCGGGGATTGGATGGTCTTGGAATAGAGTCCGATGGAGGTAAAAAACCAGTCCCCCCAATTGCGCATCCCGGCCACCACACCCCATGGCCGTCCCCAAACGAACATCAGGATACTTAAAAAAGCGATCAGAAGCCCACCTATCCATGAAGGCCAGGTTTCCTCGAAGAAAGTTGCATGCCCCTCACGGATCTTCCGGACAAGATAGATCTCATTTTCTCCCATGCGCATACCTCCCTTTAACAGCCTTCATCATCGCCAATTATAACACCTTGCGGCATTTTTTCCTGATCTGGTGTGTCCTGGGGCGGATGGGGGGTTAATTTCGCAGGTTCGGAGATTTCAGCCGATGGTGCACGTTGGGGATCATGCTGAGGAACGGCCATGAACATTTTTTTCACATCATCGGTCGGCACAAACGGAATGAATTTTCCCGTTCGTTCTATCTGGTTGGCCATGTGGGCCAGGAAGCTTCGGTCATATAAAGCCCAGGCCTTGGCTGATGAAGGGTCCGATGCAATGCCCATTCGGTAATACTTGCGCGCCTCCAGATATTTGCCACGATCATAGGCTTCGTTTCCGGACCTGATCATTAAAGCGCAGAAATCTTTGTCAGGCGGACAGGGTAACTTGAATCCTTCTTGTGAAAAAGCCGTTACCGCCAACAGCAGGGTAAAGATTATGCCACAGCCTATCTTTGGGATTATCGGTTGGATACGCCGCATCGTTTTTCCCTCCAACTTGTTGTAAGACATCAGGATTTTAAACGTAAAAAATCCTGGTCGCAAAAAGCGTTATGGGTATTTTCGATAGGTAGTGCCCGAACGAAAACTAGATAGTGCCCATTCAGAAACGGGCTTTTTGTTCGATCTCTGCGTTATGCTCAAAATTTTATCCTCGGAATATCAACTATATGCCTGCGGTAAAATTTTTCGCAGGCCTTGATCTCAAACAAAAATCCTCGTTTCTGGACGGACACT
>JAFDFH010000195.1 GCA_019309945.1 Deltaproteobacteria bacterium | reverse complement strand
CATCGCCAAGTTGACCGGTTAATGTAAGTCCTTTTTTGCCTTTCATAAAGGTCGCTTCAACAAAGAGGATCTCCCCGCCGGATTGTGTCCAGGCAAGACCGATCGCAACGCCGGGTGTTGCAATTCTGGCGCTCACCTCAGGAGCTAAGCGGATGGGCCCTAAGTATTTGGCTATATCTCTCACCTGGATGATTACAGACGCCGCATCCCCTTCGGCGATTTTACTTGCAACACCCCGGCAAATGGTTGCGATTTCACGCTCCAAATTTCTCAGACCGGCTTCACGGGTATACCCCGAAATTATCCGTTTAATTGCCCCCTTTGTAAAAGCTATCTGATCCGACTGTAATCCGTGGGCTTCCTGCTGGCGGGGGATGAGAAATCGGTTTGTAATTTTAACTTTTTCGTCTTCCGTGTAACCCAACAATTGAAGGACTTCCATCCTGTCCCTTAAAGCCGGTGGGATGGTGTCCAGGATGTTTGCGGTCGTGATGAACATGACTTTGGAAAGATCAAACGGTACATCCAGGTAGTGATCTGAGAAAGAAAAATTCTGTTCCGGGTCCAGAACCTCCAAAAGCGCCGATGACGGATCACCGCGGAAATCGCTCCCCACCTTGTCTATTTCATCTAGCATAAACACCGGGTTGTTGGATTCGGATCTCCGGATTCCCTGGATAATCCGACCGGGCAGGGCACCGATGTAAGTTCGCCGGTGTCCCCTGATTTCGGCCTCATCCCGAACTCCCCCTAATGAAATTCGGTAAAATTTGCGACCCAGGGCCCGGGCGATAGAACGGCCCAGGGATGTTTTGCCGGTACCGGGCGGACCGGCAAAACAGAGTATGGGTCCCTTTGATTCCGGTTTCAATTTGCGTACGGCAAGATATTCAATGACCCGCTTTTTTGCCTTTTCGAGGCCGAAATGGTCTTCATCTAAAATCCTGCGCGCTTTTTTTATGTCCAGGTTGTCTTTGGTACTTTCATTCCAGGGAAGGGCCGTCAGCCAGTCAAGATAGGTTGAGGTAACGGTATATTCGGCTGAAGATGAATGCATTTTAGCCAAGCGTTCCAGTTCCCGTTCAGCTTCCTTGCGAGCCTCTTGGGGAAAATCTTTTTCCTTTATTTTCGCCCTGTATTCTTCAATTTCAACATTGGTCTCTTCGGTTTCACCCAGTTCTTCCTGGATCGCTTTCAATTGCTGGCGCAGGTAATATTCTTTCTGCTTTTTATCCATATCCCCTTTGACCTGGGACTGTATCTTGTTCCCGAGTTCTAAAATTTCGAGCTGATGGGCAACCAGTCGGATAACCAATTTTAATCGTTCATTGACATTTTCAGATTCCAGCACTTTCTGTTTTTCTTCGGGGGAAGCATTGATGGTGGAAGCCACCATGTCGGCCAACGTGCCGGGTTCCTGTAATGTCTTGGCCATGGACGCAAGTTCTGGAGGCAGGCCGGGCGAAAGCTTGAGGATTTTACTAAACTGAGCGGTGATGTTGGACATCAGTGCTTCAGTTTCGGTATCTTTTTTTTCAATATCCTTGAAATGTTCCACCTGTGCCTGTAAATAGGATTTTCCCTCTACAAACGATTTCACCCTGAATCGGCCCAATCCCTGGACCAGCAGTTGGGTTTTATTTTCTTCCGTTTTTGCCATTTTAAGAATCAAAGCACTGGTTCCTACAGTATATAAATCATCCTGGGGGTGGGGGGACCCTTTTTCCGTCTTCTTCGATAAAATAAGCCCGACGATGCGGTCTTTAGACATTACTTCATCCACCAGCTGGACCGTTTCGCGCTGAAGAACAACCAGGGGAAAAACCATTCTGGGGAAAAGGGCAGCGTCAAACAAAGGCAGGATCGGGAGAATTTCAGGTAATTTTTCAGTTGAAAATTCCATGGGCGTTTGTGGATCTGTCATGAATGTTACCTCCAGAAGCCTGTTTATTAAATTTCAATTAACGGCCGGCTTTCTTGTAACCTGCAAAAAAAGCTATCCATCCGAGATGAGTATTTTATGTGTGACTTCAAGGGGAATTTTAGCAAGTCGTATGTGCAGAAAGCCGTTTAAATAGGATGCGGTGACATTATCTGTATCAATAGGGGCCGGAAGAAACAGGATACGCTCAAATTGACCGTATTGTATTTCTGCTAGTCGGTAGGTAGAGTTTTCAATACGGGGTATTTCTAAGCGCTTGCCATGAATTTTAACCGCCTTACGATTGATTTCCACCTCCAGGTGCTCTTTACTGACCCCTGCAATTTCAGCCAGAATAATAATTTCTTCCGGAGTTTCATATATATCCATCGGCGGCTTCCAGGCCCGTTCCGAAAGGATAAACATCGGTCCTGCCGATCTGAACATGTTCTCAATTGTTCTTTCGAATTTAGACTCCAGCCGGTCAATATCATCGCCGAATCGTATCTTGATGTAATCCATTTTTTAACTCCTGAATGTTAAGGCGGATATTTTTTTACTTTAGAGGTAGTTTCAAAATGTTCAATTTTGAAACTACCTCTTTAATGTGTTCATTTATCTTGAAAAAGATAACACCTGAACCAGAATTTGTAAAGTAAAGAAATGATATCACGGTAACTGCCCGGCATACAGGTTTTTATTTTTCAAAGCGACCAATGCGAATATATACAATTGGAAGGATTGTATAACTTGACAACACCGCCCGTATGGTTAAATTTTACGCATATAAAAAATGTCAGTAGGAGGAGATAATATTATGACACTTGTAAGATGGGATCCTTTAAGAAGCGTCACAGATCTACAAAACCGCATTAACCGAATCTTCGAAGATTCTTTGACCCGCACCGGCGAATTGGACAACAATGTTGCCGTATGCGCCTGGAGACCGGCTGTGGATATTTATGCAACTGACAATGGGCTTGTCATTAAGGCCGAGCTTGCGGGTGTTCGCAAGGAAGATGTTTCTGTAGAAGTTAAGGATAACGTGCTTACACTCAAGGGTGAACGAAAAACTGGTGAAAAAATCAAAGATGAAAATTACTATCGCAGAGAAAGATCTTTTGGAACATTCCTCAGGGCGTTTACGCTTCAGCACGCTGTATTCCCGGATAAAATAAAAGCAAAATTTAAAGATGGCGTCCTTGAAGTTGAAATTCCGGAACCCGAGGAAGAAAAACCAAAGCAGATCACCGTAAATGTCGAGTAGCATTCACTTGCATGTAAATCTACGTCCGAATTATTGCGTTTTGAGGCTGAATACAGTATCAAACATTTATGGACAAACATTACAGCGGTTCATTCAAACTCGTTGTCAGCTCCCAGTATTTTATATATTTTGGCGTCCTGGGCATTTTTCTGCCGTATTTTAATTTATACTGCTATCGTTTGGGATTTAGCGGCTTTCAGATCGGTGTTTTATCGGCACTCCGAACTGCCGCTACGGTTTTATTCCCTTTATTTTGGGGAACACTGGCTGACCGATTCCAAATCAGAAGGCCAATATATATATTCTGCAACTTTATCAGCACAGGAATCTGGGTATTCTATCTCTATACCTCAGATTTTTGGATCATGCTGGTGATTACCATCCTTTACGGAACATTTTATGCACCGATCATATCCTTTTTGGAAGCCTTCACCATGGATGTCCTGGCTGGAGCGAAAAAAAGTTATGGAAGGATCAGGGTCTGGGGTTCCATGAGCTTTATCCTGGTTGTTATTGTAGTCGGCAAGGTTATTGACCTTTATTCCGTCGACGTCATACTGGTACTTATTTTGGTTGGATCTTTGGTACAGGCGGTTATTTCAACCAACATCCCTGACATAAAAATTGAAAAACAGAAGCTTACTAAAACCGGAGCACAATTTCTTTTGAAAATACAAGTTATTGTCTTTCTCTTCTGTGCCTTTTTGATGCTGGTGAGTCATGGCGCCTATTATGGATTTTTTTCGATACATCTTGAAAACCTGGGATACGGAAGCACGTTTATCGGATTGGCCTGGGCGGTTGCAGTAATTTCCGAAATTCTGGTAATGGTTCAATCTAAGGAGATATTCAAAAGATTCTCCCTTGAAAATGTTCTCGTATTTTCCTTTATAATGGCAGCATTCAGATGGTTTACCCTATTTTTTACTACTTCTCCCGTTATCATCCTGCTCATACAGATTACCCATGCTATTACCTATGGAACATTTCACATCGCCAGTATTTTATATATTGATTCGTTATCGCCAGATGAAGCCAAAACCCTGGGGCAGGCTGTCAATAACGCCGTAACCTATGGATTAGGTATAATGATCGGGTTTTTTATGAGTGGCTATTTATATGAAAGCACCGGTTCGTTCTTTCTTTTTGGCATCAGCGGCCTGATTGCGCTCGCCGGTGGCTTACTGTTAAAGGGGTTTCAGGTAACTGATCGTAGGCGTCGAGAAAGGGGACTGGTCTAAAGGTCTTAAACACGGATACCCTATCCCGCTCCTCCTTTGCCGGCGTCCATCCAGACAGGGAACGATTCTCTGTATTCAAGCAGATCGGAATAGGACAAGGTGGCCGTGTGGGTGCATGGATCAAAACTTTTTTGAAAAAGAATTTTCCCAAATGGATCAATGATTGAAGAATCACCACTGAAAGAGAGGCCGTTGCCATCCTTCCCAACTCGGTTCACTCCAATGACATAGCATTGGTTCTCGATTGCCCTTGCCTGCAGGAGGGCTTTCCAGTGGGATGAACGATTTTCCGGCCAATTTGCCACAAAAATAGCCATATCATAATGATTGGCAATATTTCGTGTCCAGACCGGAAAACGCAAATCATAGCAAATAAAAGGCCTGACCTTCCAACCCCGTAATTCAACGGTGATATGTTTATCTCCGGGGTGATAGACTTTTTCTTCACCTGCCATTCGGAAGAGGTGTTTTTTGTCATACGCGCATAACTCTCCGTTAGGCTTTGCCCAAAGCAGTCGATTAAAAAATTTATTATCCTCTTTGATGATGACACTCCCGACAATATCGGCATTTTTTTGTCGCGATTTTTCTTGCAGCCAATGAATCGAATCGCCATTCATGCCCTGGGCAAGATTTTCGGCATTCATTGTAAAACCGGTCGTAAACATCTCCGGCAAAATGATAAGGTCTGTATCTTGGTTCATACCATCTATCTGGTGGTCAAATCCAGCGATGTTTAATTTAACATCTTCCCAAATCAACTCCGGTTGAATCAAGGTTACCTTTAAATCCTTGGTCATTTTCCTGTGGCCTTTAACAATATGGAATTATTTAATAAAATAAACAAACGATATTTTGCAACTACTCACGTAGTCAGGCTGAAGCTGTTTAGACTGAAGGCTGAAGGGGTCAGAAAAGTACGATTGCCGTACTTTGGCGGAAATATCTGATTCTTGCATCAAACATGGCTCTAAAATGCGCTTTTTCCTAATACTGATCTTTGACAGTTATATTTTTA
>JAFDFH010000548.1 GCA_019309945.1 Deltaproteobacteria bacterium | reverse complement strand
TTTTAAATCTGAAGCATATTCTTTTACCATTTCCTCTGTTTCAAAAAATCCTTCGTTAACCAGGGGAGTGGCACGTGCGGAAATCAATCGAGACATTTCAAATAAATTGTATTCCGGATGATACTGTGTCGCCCAGAATGTTCCCTGATCAAAGGTTACTTCGACTGCCTGAACAGTGGTATGATCATTGGTTGCTAACAATTCCACACCTTGCGGTAACCGGGACACTTCATCAAGATGCATGATGAATCCGTCAAACTTTTCAGGTTTTCCCTTTAGCATGGCTGATTTTTTGCCGGCTTCGGTCAAGCATATGTTTCTGGCAATTGACCACTCTCGTCCTTTTGGATTTTTCTTAACTTCGCCTCCTGCAACTATGCAGGCCATTTGAATTCCCCAGCAACTACCAAATGAAGGGACTCCGGCTTTAAAAATTTTCCGGCAGAGTTCAATTTGCCTCGAGACTCTTGGGTCATCTGTCTGATATATAGTTAAATCTGAACCGGTCCAAATATAACCGTCATAAGATTTCAATTCTGTTCCGGCAGGCAGTGCTTCCCCGACATCGGCAATAAAACAGATATCGATTTAAAAAGCCCTTAAATAAATCATGGGGATGCCCTACATCAGAAAGGTCAAAATTTTCCCGACTGGCTTTTGGATAACAATTGAGTATACAAATACGTGCATGATTGGGCTGGGTCATGATCGACTCCTTTTTATCTACAATACCCCATTTCGGTCATGATTTGAGGATAGTCCGTTATGATTCCTGAGGCCCCGGCCTCGATAAATTGAATCATGTCGTTTTTGTCATTAATGTTATATAAACCGATTTTAATTCCTTTTTGTGTTACTTCCTTTATCTCTTCAGGTGTAGTTAGCTTTCGGTTTACATTATAGGAAGCGAATTCAAAGCCCCTCCAGTTTAACGGTTTTATTTCAGGATAACCTATCAATGCTTCGACTCTATATTCAGGTCTTCGTTTCCTGATTTCACGCAACCAATCGTAATTAAAAGAAGATATAACGAACTGATCTATCGAAAATTCCATTTTGTCTAATTCGTGAAGCACACGATCCAAAACGGGAAAATGCTTCATTTCATCCGGAAGCATTTTTAACTCCAAATTGATTTTCCAGTTTAATTTTTGAGTCAGTTCGAGCGCTTCGGTTAAGGTCGGGACTTTTACGCCACAATAACTGTCCAAATCCGTTCGGGAAATGTTTCCTGCCAAGATTTGCCGGTGCGGGTCTGTTTCAACAAACCAGGATCCGGCATCAAGGCTTCTGATCTCATCTATGGTGAATGAAGTGAATGTCCATGGGGCGCGATCTGGAAATCGACTTTCGGCATCGGTTGTCAGCGCCAGCGAATCATTATGAAATAAAATAAGCTTTTCATCTTTAGTCACACCAATATCGGTTTCCCACATGTGGGCGCCAAGATCATATGCTTTTTGTGCTGCTGCCAGTGTGTTTTCCGGAGCAATACTGCGAGCTCCGCGGTGAGCTATATTTAAAACCATTTTTTGTCGTCCAATAAGTTTAAGGTTGTTATAATTTGTGTTAAAATTAGATTTTTATCAAACTCGCAAAATAATATGACAAGAATTGCAATGGTCAAGTAAAAACGGACATTTTTTTAAACTACATCAAATTTACTGAAGATACGGATAAGTAAAACAGTTGAATTTGCCATATTACGGCAAGGTAAGGAGTCGGTATTTAAAACTTTACCCGATTTGTTTTTTACGCTTGAAAGAAATGCTTTGAGTTTATGAAAAATTTGATACAAAATAGTAAAAAAAGCAACAAAATCTAATTGCAAAATAGAATAACCTTAAAGCTATTTTAATTGAAGAAGATTTGGATTGACATTAATTGTTCGTATCATTATAAAATAATATCAAATTTTTTCATTTTGTTTCATTTACTACAGAATTACCGTTTACCACGGTCTCGGCTTGTGACAGCAGTGAGATTTTGGTAGTATTAATCTAATCTTTAACTTTATATGTTGGGGGGATTCTTATGAAAAAATTATTTATCATGTTGTTGGGGATGATGTTTCTGATTTGTGCAGGATCTGTATCCGCAGAAACATTAAATTTATTAACCTGGAAGGGCTATTCGCCGAAAATTCTAGTTGATAAATTTAAAAAAGAAACAGGAATCGAAGTTAAAGCTACTTATTCAAATAATGAAGAAATGATTGCAAAATTGATTGCAACCAGGGGTGGCGGATTTGATGTGGCTCAACCCAGTCAGGATCGTATTACTGCGGTTCAGAAGAAGAATCGG
>JAFDFH010000194.1 GCA_019309945.1 Deltaproteobacteria bacterium | reverse complement strand
AAAAAAATGGAATTCCCATTAAAATTTTGGAACGTAATAGGGGAAGGGGGTTATATCGGTATGCTTGCGCCGGAGGAATATGGCGGCACCGACTTTAACGCTGAAGATCTGGTGGTGTTTTTCGAAAGCATGGCGAAAAAGGGTCTGATGTCGCACCAATTGATAAATCAGGTTACCTGCTGCGACTTTTTAACGAAATACGGCAACCCAGAACAAAAAAGCAAATATATACCCGGGATCATCTCCGGCACGCTTTGCAGTTATGCAAACCTGGAGCAAAGTGAAGGGATGAGCCTGTTCGACATAAGCATGAGTGCTGTTAAGGAAGGGAACACCTATAAACTAAACGGCCGAAAAAGCTATGTGGCGGGAGCCAAGGGATCTGCAAATTTGATCGTTGCCGCCAGAACTAAACCTTTGGACCCGGAAAATAAAAAGGAGGGTATCAGTCTGTTCCTTCTTGATTCAAACAGCAAGGGGATTGAAATGGTCCCCAAAGAGTTGAACGTGAGGGTCACAGGCGAAAACGAGATGATGATGATCACGGGAGATACCTTCTACGAAATCCATTTCAATGATGTGAAGATTTCGCAGGAAAACCGGATCGGCCGGGAGAATTCCGGGGGAGAATACATCGATAACACATCCAGCCTGATGATGATGATGATGGCGGCCACATCGATCGGATGGGGCGAAAATTTACTTGAAATGGGGGTTGAATACGCCAAAAACAGGGTCATCTATGAGGAACCCCTGGGATCCTATCAGGCGATTCAGCATCCTATGGTAAGGGCAAAAACAGATCTCGAGCTTGCCAAACTGATCATTGAAAGAGCAGCAAACGCTTACGATAGTGAAGAGGACCAGGAAGAGGTTGCCATATATGCCGGTATGGCCAAGTATACGGCAACCGAAGCCGCTTACAATGCATGTGATATCGCCATTCAGGTCCATGGGGGCTCCGGTTTTGACAGAGATACAGGCGTCATAACCCTGTGGCCGCTTGTTCTGTTATCAAGAATCATCCCGCTAAACAACGACGTTATACTGGAACGGTACGCTGAGGTAGCGCTCGGGTTGCCCGCGTCCGGATTGAATTAGGCGCCTGGAATCGACAACTTATTGTCGATGGTGCATAACCTTTTGTCAGCCAGAGAAATGTGAACTAAAGCTAAGAGACCTTTGCAAAACGCCTCTTTTTGCCCAATCCCGGCGTCAGGCTCAAATTTTGGCACGAAGTGAAGCTTTAGCGCTATCCTCAAAATACTCAATGTATTCCTGTAGTTGCACGCAGTAAAGCTTTCCAGCGCTAAATTTTCGCCTTCCTTGGCCTTGAACAAAAATGAACATTTTTCAAAGGTCTCGCTAAAAGCAACTAAAGTGGGCTAACGTTTGGGAAAAGGGGAACGTTCATTCAAATCGGGGAGGGACTATGGGGAGTTATTCGCCTAATATCATTGCTAATAGTTTGATTTGTTGCCATACGCACAATGCAGATGGCGAGTTTGTCGTCTATGGTGACAAGAGATATTCCTGGGGAAAAGTCGTTCCCAGAGTATTTAAGATTGCTCAAGCCTTGATAAAACTGGGAGTACGAAAGGAAGATAAAGTCGCTTTTATGTTTCATAACACTCCGGAATTTATTGAAGTGAATTGTGGGATTCAGGTGGCCGAGGCCATACCCACTCCCATGAACTACCGTTATGTAACCCGTGAGGTGGAATTTCAGGGACAACATTCCGATGCCAACGTTTTGATTTATGATAGTATCTGGGCGGAAGCCGTCGAACCGGTCATTCCAAATCTCACCGGTATTAAGCACTTCATCTGCCTGGGAAAAAGCGGTGACTCGAAAGTCATATCATACGATGAGTTTGTAAACTCCGGGGAAGAAAAAGATCCGGCCGTGGCCAACGATTGGAAAGACGTGGCGGTGATGATATATACAGGTGGAACTACCGGATTCCCTAAAGGGGTGATGCTAACGTACCAGGCACATGTGGAAATGTATTCCACATTTCTATCTCACGTAGTATCACCTCGTTTTAGCCTACAATTCTGAAAACACGGCACCAGTCTTTCTTCAAACCTCTACGGGGTATTTCGGATGAAAGTATTTTTTGTAGCTCATGGCCTGCGAAGTTGTAAAGCTGTACTCAGCAAAGTTGCAAAAGGTATGCTCATCGCTCTTGATTACAGTGTCTTTGTATTTCCATTCGATGTGAGCCGAAGCCTTGTGCACTTTTTTGAAATTAAACACTTTCGTCGTGTAGAAATCAGTCTGGTGGAAATAGGAATAGGTCAGGGTCGGCTTTGTAAAAATTTGCGCAGAGAACGGATCGATTTGTTCTACCTCTTTCATAGAGTCCTCTGGAAAACTCGCACTGAGGATATTTTCGATACCAAAAGAGCACAATGTATCGGTCTCAGTGAATTTCAAGTTGGGGTGGAATTGTTTGCGCAAACCTAAAAGACATCCGGCAATTGTGTGGAAGAGGCGATCAAGGTAAAGTAGTGGCATGAACGAGCATAGATGCTCCTCGCCTTTGTAAGTGTAAGTGACCGGAAAAAAGAAGTTGATTTCCAGGTACGGACGCACAACGATATCGAAGATATGCTCGCGGACATTGTTGCACCTGCTATACAGCGTCAAGAACGGAATCATACCCTTTCTCTGCTTTACAGTTGGGAATTCCCTGGTCATGACTTCGTCAGAAGGTATGGACATCCTTCTTCGCAAGCTCTTCATAAGATCTGCTTTGGGAAAATAACCTCCCACAAAAAAAGACACATTGTCTCCAGACATAAATGGGTCGTGCGGTTTAAGATTTCTATACTCTTTAAAAGTCAGCATAATTATTTCCTTAATAGTTCAAGTTTTGATTTGTCTTCGTCAGTCATTTGTTCAACACCTTTATATCGGATATTATTTGAGGACATGGAAATTTAGAAGTACGAATATCCTCGCCATCAATGAATCATATCTGAAATTTATTTTACTTCAAAAAACTTGGGATATATACTTTTTTAAATCGCATATCACAGATAGAAAAGGCCTAAAATAGGCGTTCAAAAAACCCAATCTAAAGCCGATCTAAAACCTCTTGTATTTTATCGGGCCAATATCCGATTTTCATTTCTTGGCGTATAAAGAAGAGCTTGAAAGCGATCAAACGAAAGTCAATCAATTTTCTTTAAACTAGAATAGCTGATTCACCTTTCTCCTGGGAAAAGTATCTTTTAAAAAGTGGCCGCCCATTCGATTCAGGGCGGAATTGTCACCGTCCTCAATAGTTAGCGCCCTTGAGTCACGCCAGATTTTTTCAATGAAATATTCCTTGGTAAGCCCATTGGCGCCATGGATTTGTACGGCTTCTTCAATCACTTCTCTGGCTGTTTCGGAACAGTATGTCTTTGCTGCAGCAGCATATTCGAATATCGGAGGATCCACGCGTGAGTTTAAATTGTGTACGGCACGGCTCATTGCGCGTAGGGCTTCCACCTTCGCGAACATTTGATGGATACGCACTTTCATGGCATAATGCTCAATTAAAGGTTTCCCCCCCTGTACACGTTCTTTTGCATATTTAAAAGCCTCTTCAAAGGCCGCCCGGGCAAGGGAAAGAGAAATAAGTCCCACACCGGTGTTGCCCAAACCGAGATTGCCGATTATAGAGTCGGAATAGGTATCCGGACCGTGGAACATCCAGCGTTTCGGGATTCTGACATTGTCGAAAAACAGTTCACCTTGGGGTAGATCACGCTGTCCCACTTTCTCTAGCGGTTTTCCCCTGCTTACTCCGGGAAGGTTTAATGGAAGGATACAGACCCCACCGCCTGATAGCCCCAAGGTTTTATCAATTTGCACATTGAGCATGCAGTGCGATGCTGTCGGTGCACACGAAACCCAGGCGGCTTTCTGTCCGTTTATGATGTATTCGTCACCGTCTAAAACGGCACTGACTTGTCCTTCGATTTTTGGGTCTTTAAAAAATTTTTCACCGACTGCGAGAACATCCGAACCGTGAGCCGGCTCCGTTACCGCCCAACATCCTGAAATACTGCCGTCTGTGCATTGAAAATATGGGATAACAAACTCTTCAATAAGCTCCAGGTTACCTGTCATCAGTACCTTGCCGAAAATCCATGCGGCCATTCCCAACATAGCGTTCAAGCCCAGGCTACCCCAGCTCATTTCTTCCCCGATAAGGTGTGATTGAAGGGGGGTGCAGCCCAATCCGCCTACTTCCTCCGGGAAACCTGATTTATGATAACCGAGTTCGTAGGCTTGCTTTACAAAGTCCCAGACCGGTGAAGTTTTCGCCACCGCCTCTTCAGCCGTCATCTTGTCAATTTCCCTGCTAATCGGTCGCATTACTTCCTTGGCAAACTTGTGGGCCTCATCTCGAATTAATTTGTCCTCGCTGGTTAAATCCAAATTTATATCAAAATAGGTCGTCATGACTTTACCTCCTTTTCCCTTGTTTTAATTGCGGATTATTAAGCACTTTTTTTAAAAGGTTGTTCCGTATCCTTTTATATCTGCTTTAGTTTGGCATTTCGGGCATTTCATTGGCTATGCCCTCCTTTTTGTTAAAAAAGGATTCGTCAAGCGGTCAATGAATCATAATGCAATTACCAATAGACCAAAGGCTGATGGATTAATTCCCAATTAGGTGAAACGCCGGGTTAGCCGAACTTTGGCTGTATCCCCACAAGTAGTGCAATACTCAGAACGACACCACTTCCAAATAGACAACCGGCCATTTTACCAAAGGCAGTGGTTACGGCTTCTCTTGACTCTTCAATCCCCTTTTCTCGAAGCCATTCAGCAATGCTGCCTTCAAAGAATCCAGCAATGGCGTCGGTAAGAGAGTCACCAATAATGCCACCGGTGATTGCTCCAGCCACTCCGAAAAGAATACCACCCCCAAGAGCAGGAATTGTAAGCAAGCCTGTATCAATAGCTCCAAAAATCATGTCTGGAATCGCACCCAAAATGGATCTTCCGGCTATCAGTAACCCAATAACTGGAATTAGACTCAGTGAAAGAATAAATGGGGCCGATGGGTAACTGATATCGTAAAGTAAAGAATCCGATCAAAGCTACAGGTAATGCAAAAATGGCAACATATAATGCTTTTCCTATCATCTTAATTACCAATTTGTCATAAATGTCTTCTTTCATCACTGCCCCCTTGATTATCATTTTTGGTTATAAAATATTCCAAATTATGCGGTACTTTTCCCAAAAAGCTGTTCCGCATGCCCATTTGCCAATTTTAATTTAACTTTCCCCTGTTCAAGGCAAAAAGTTGCTTTGGAAAAAGTCAAAACACCATCAGACCGTTCCAAAAACTGCTTGAATCCCTTATTTCCGTGCATTTTGAAAATACCTCTCCTGCCAGATCTTTGCAAGCCATTTCTCAGTGCATGCCACCTCAGTACTGCCAGCCAAGCACCGCCCGGTAATGG
>JAFDFH010000193.1 GCA_019309945.1 Deltaproteobacteria bacterium | reverse complement strand
AACTTATAATTTGAGGGCGGAAGTCCAAAACAATTTAAGTTAACAGGGAGCATAGGACGGTCTTAATACCTCGGGCATGTTATCCCATGTACGTCCGAATAGTATTCTCCCATTTGCTTTTTTTTTTTTTTTTTTACCATCTGCGCCCCAACCGCCCCATTGCTTAAAGAAAAAAGATGTTTTGTGATCATCACACTGTTGCTTAATACGTTCAACCCATTCCGGCTTCATTGGGCGAGCTTTTGGTCCTGACTCTCCACCAACAATGACCCATTGGATATTTGTTAGGTCAATATCGCCCAAATCTTCAAGTAAAGGCTCTATCGACAGAAAACGTATAAGCGCCTTCACTCTGCGTAGCTTATCAATCCTTGGTACACCGTGCTTTTTATTTTCTACAGAAACACCAAGCCATGCATTTTTTGGTGCATCATAAGACTTAAGGAATTGCAACATTCGGTCTGCGCGTTTTGTCAATATCTGAAAAGTATGTTGTGGAACATTTTTTATTACATCAAGGACCTGCCGGATATATGCTTCGGGGATATCCTCATGAAACAAATCGCTCATGGAATTGACAAAATAAACAGTAGGCTTTTTTCGGCCCAGAGGTTCCTTTAACCGATCTGGCTGCAATGTAAGAGAAAATCCGTTTTCATATCCCTTGAGACCCATGGCCTTTAAGCGACGTGCCATAATTTCCGCATAGCAATTTTTACAACCGGGTGAGACCTTGGTGCAACCCGTCGTCGGATTCCAGGTTTGTTCGGTCCATTCAATAGCTGATTTTGCACTCATCGTCCCGCCTCTCTTTGCACACGTCCACTAATCTCCAGAATTTTCCGCGTGCGTTCCAATTCCTCGGCCAGCAGGCGTTCATCAGGCAGGGTTGTTTTATATTGGGCGGCCATGACCTTATTGGGAAGTCCTTCAAGGGCGTATTTTGCCACGGCCGTGTTTTTGTAAGCGCACAGTATCAGTCCGACCGGCGGGTTTTCCTCGGGATGGGTCCAGTTCTCGCGGGCGTAATTGAGGTACAGATGCATCTGTCCGGCATCGGCGTGGGTAAACTTGCCCAGTTTCAAATCGATCAATACCAGGCATCGCAGTCTGCGGTGAAAAAACACCAGATCAACCCGGAACCACTCGTCGCCGATTCTGAGGCGCTTCTGGCGCGCGACAAAGGTAAAATCACCGCCCAACTCCAACAAAAAAGTTTCCAGATGTCTGATGAGCGCTTCTTCAAGATCGCTTTCGGAGTATTCATCTTTGAGGCCCAAGAATTCCAGCACATAAGGGTCTTTCAGGGCTGCTTCCGGGGATACGATATCTTCCGGCTGCTGTTCGCCGCCCTTCTGGAGCATGACCGCTTTGTTCTTTGAAAGCGCTGTGCGCTCGTAAAACTGGGAGTTGATCTGCCGCTCTAACTGGCGCACCGACCAGCCGCCGCTCAGGGCTTCGGCTTCATAAAAACCGCGGGCTTCCGGAGAACGGCTTCTTTTTACAAGAAGCACATAATGGGACCAGGACAGCGTAAAGGCCGAAGTTAGGTCCGCAAGATCAAAAATCCGAGACACTGTCTCGGATTTTTGGGATACAGACAATTTCCGAGACAGTGTCTCGGAAATTTTTTCCAAAGGATAGGTCAGGTAGAACTGCCGCATGTTCTCCAGATTGTCCTCAGAAAAACCGCGGCCAAACCGTGCGATTAAATCCTTAGACAGCCGTTTAAGCAACGCCTCGCCATAGGCTGCGCGTTCCTCCCCTTTCTGCTGGAATTCCACGATATGTCGCCCGATTTTCCAATACGTCGCGGCAAGAATGGCATTAACCGTTTTTGCCGCCTGTCTGCGTGACTTAGCAAGAACTTGAGCAATGTCTTCCAATAAAGGCCCATAAGATTTCATGGGAAGTTCTTTCATCCGGTCACCCCCTTGAGCATCTCCATTATTTCTGTTTCCAATGAGCGGGGTCAAACCTTGATCAGTGATTAGTGTAAATTATCATACGATATCAAGATATTGCCGGCCACGTTTGCTCAATTTTTATCCGTTAATTGGAGGTCACAAATTGTAACCTCTATCCAAACTTTCTGGTCTTTAAATATTTTTCGATCCGGATCATCAGTGTATATCAACGTACAGCCTCGTTTTTCACAAAACTTCTTTTACAAAACTCGGCAGCTTCTTCCTTCAGCCCTGCAATATGTTCAAGTTTCAGACCTCGTTGACGCAGTAAACCGTTGATCATGGCAATAAGAAGACTACCGTTTCTGTGACGGGCATTATCGGGCATAATCGACCCGGCTTTCCAGCACATCAGGCGCCAAGTATGTATGACCCATCTCTTTATACTGCCCCAGTGTTTTCTTCAAGTCGGCTTTGACCATATCTCTCAGCCTTTCAGGTTCTTCAACATAAACTTCGGGTCCTAAACTCATGATCCATTGCTTGATTTCATCCAGTCCAGCGACTTGAAAAGTTAGTTCCAAAGACCCATCAGATAATTTACGAGATCTTTGGCTTTCGTGCCAGATTTTCTCACCGATGTATCTTGCCCAGGCTGACGAAATTCGTATTTTGACGGTATGGAGATCATCCTGCATGACCTTGAAGCTATGTCTGGTGAATTCATCTAAATCAAAACCATTGGGCAATACGAATTTTTCGCCTGACTTGTATCTGATTTATTTTTTGCGCCCGATTAATGCCCGATTAGCGCCTGAATTACGCCTGGTCAGGCGCTTTGGTCAAATAGTATCGGGTTCCTCGGCCGGATCCGGTTTTTTTCAGAACCCCCTCCTTTGTCAGGCGGCTCAACAGACGCCACGCCGTATCACGGGAGAATCCCAGTTTTTGAACACACATGGCGGTTGTAGCATATCCGTTTGCACGAACCAATTGTATTAATTGAGCCTCTTTGGATTCGACAGCATTATCCGGTGTTGGGGCGATTCGGATATCCTCTTTCTCCGTTGTCGCAAGTTGAACGACATCGGGTGCAGGTGTATCGTATAATGTTACCGAGAATTCCCCATTGTTTATACGAAATTGAGGCACCGGCAGTTTCTTTTCTTTCATGGCAAACCGCATGCGACGGATACCGCTACCCCGTTCGTCCATGTATTCAAGTTTCAGGCCTCGTTGGCGCAGCAAATCATTGATCTTAAAATACGAAACCCCTTATCTCATTATGAGGGGAACTTCCGGGACATAAAATTATAAGTTTCTGTCTTAACCTCTGATTTATTTGATAAAGGGGTTACCTTCAGTCAGTCGTTTGCACCCTTTGGGAATCATGACGAATGACCTTTGATAAGATTTTTGGCCCACCGCACAACGTCATCGGCCTGCTGGATGGCCTCACGGTATTCTTCGTCCGGCACAGGTTCTGCAAGGCCTGGATATCGTGCTTCCCAGGCGTAAGCAGTAAGGATCTGAGCCGCTTCTACTTCAGGCGGAATGGTTATTCCCTTGTCCATAAGGTCTGCTAAAAGTTCTCCCAGATCATGGGTGTAGCGAAATGTCAGATCGTGTTTCTTATATACCGCCTTAATGGCTTTTTCCGCCGCCTGCTGAGCATGAAAGCACAAGTCTTCATAATACCCTTCGTCGGGCAGAGGGACACGGGCTAAGGCCAGGTCACCAATCGCGCGTGCAAGCCAATCCTCAGAAGAGCCGGGAACATGTTTATCCTGTGGCATAATAGAGCTCCTTTCCTTCCCGTAGCGCCGGATAGAGTACCAGGGAAGTGTTCTCGCCATGCTCTTTGACATCTGTTTCCGTCACCACAATGATGTCCTTGGCCACACCCAGTCCTGTTAGGCTGCGGTAAATGGTCTGAGCGGTACGCCTGCGGTGAATGCCGTCCGGCATTACGACCAGGACGTCTAGGTCGCTTTCAGGATTTATCTCTCCGCGTGCCGCCGAACCGAAAAGAATCAGTCGTTTCGGCTGGACGACCTGCAGGATTCTACGAATCAGCTCATCCAGGATTTGGTTGTTTGTTGTATCGGATTCTTTCATCATAATTCTCCGTTAAAAGATTATCATGTATCTGCAGGACGGAAGTCTAAAGCAATGTAAGTTAACAGGGAACATAGGACGGTCTTAATGCATCGGGCATGTTATCCCATGTACGTCCGAATAGTAGTCTCCCATTTGCTTTTTTTGATCGTTTTTTCCCATCTGCGCCCCAGCCGCCCCATTGCTTAAAAAAATCTGAAAAGTATGTTGTGGAACGTTTTTTATTACATCAAAGACCTGCCGGATATATGCTTCGGGGATATCCTCATGAAACAGATCGCTCATGGAATTGACAAAATAAACAGTAGGCTTTTTTCGGCTCAGAGGTTCCTTTAGCCGATCTGGCTGCAGTGTAAGAGAAAATCCGTTTTCATATCCCTTGAGACCCATGGCCTTTAAGCGACGTGCCATAATTTCCGCATAGCAATTTTTGCAACCGGGTGAGACCTTGGTGCAACCCGTCGTCGGATTCCAGGTTTGTTCGGTCCATTCAATAGCTGATTTTGCAACCATCAGCTCCCTCCCCTGTCTTTATGTTACCAGTATCCAATTTCGTCATATCTTAATTTGCCAGTCATTCCTCACTCCAATCGACTCTCTTTGCCATTTCAAAAAAACAAACCCCTATCTCACGTCGAAGATAGGGGTTTTATATAAAATCACATCAATCTCCTTTGTTATCAGGTTCGTGATTGTGAAAAAACTAGAAGAATGTAATCTATAAACGAGTAATTAGTCAAGATTATTAAAATGTTAGAGTAACAACATACACAAAGATAACCGATTCAGACAAATTGTATAGCTATTTTGAAAAAATACATGAAATTTTACAAGATGCGTCAATAAATCATCAAGCATAATCAACCCATCCAAATTTGGACGCCACGCGAAAACTCCAGTCAAATTAAAAGACGGTTGCGGTGCTCATGTTCTAATTAAAACGAAAACATCAGCATTCGGTTAAGCGCCCCTATATGACGGTTGCTTCAGGATCTACTTCTGTTTCTATCTCGGCAATTTCAGTTACAGATTTGGGCAATGCTTTTTTAACCTTTACACCCAGTTCCACAAACCGACTTGCCTGGCTGATAAGATTGCCCTTGCCGAGTGTCAGTTTTTTCATAGCTGCGTCATATGTGCTGTGAACCGTATTCAACTGTTTTCCCAATTTTTCCATATCTTCAATAAACCCGCACAGCTTGTCGTAAAGGGCTCCGGCCCTTTCGGCGATGGCCTGAGCATTCTGGTTCCGGCGTTCATACCGCCAAATATTTTCAATGGTACGCAACGTGGCCAGCAAGGTGGTCGGGGTTACGATAACAATTTTGCGCTCAAAGGCATCCGAAAAAAGCTTTTCATCATGCTGAAACGCGGCCATAAATGCAGCTTCGATAGGCATGAACATGAGAACAAAATCGAGCGACCGCACACCCTTTAAATTTGAGTAGTCTTTGCTGCTCAAGGTGTTTATGTGGTT
>JAFDFH010000192.1 GCA_019309945.1 Deltaproteobacteria bacterium | reverse complement strand
TGACCGGCCCTTGATAATTTCAAGAAGGGCCCTGCCCTGTTCAGGATAGATGAAATCTATGGCACACCCTGCAAACAGCGCGATTCTGTGTTTTGGATCGGAAACTTGCGGTTTCAGCTGTTTCCACTGATCCCTGAGCGGAACTTTTGCGATTGCAGGAAGGCTGCGAAATCCGTGCGTTTTCTCGAAGAAATGAGGTAAATGGCGAATCATCGGTTGTCCCTTTGTAAAAGGCCTATGTGCGAGATACGCCTGTCGTAAAAGAAAATGAAAAAGCTTCCGGTTTTTCATGACCTTGGAGAGGATCAGGTTTTTTACGGGTGTTTTCTTCTCCTGATCCAAGACCGCTCTGTAGGTCTTCTTGATAAGGTGCGGCAGGTCGATATCCACCGGGCACACTGTTTTACAGGCCTGGCAGTTGATGCAGTTTTGTACGATTGCCCTGTCGTTTTCCTTCCCGTGATAAAATAGCGTCAGGATCAGACCTATGGCCCCGATATAGACATGGCCGTACTTGTGGCCGCCCACCTTGCTGTAAATAGGGCATACATTGGCACAGGCTCCGCACCTGACACACCTCAAGGCTTCGGAAAAAACCGGATCTTGGGCCATTGAAAGGCGCCCGTTGTCAAGGAATACCACATGCATCTCTTTTCGTTCTGTTGGAGAAGAAAGGCATTCGTTCGCGCCTTTTATCCAGGTCACATAAGAGGTGATCGCCTGACCTGTGGCATTTCTAGGCAGGACCTTGATGATCCGAAGGGCGGATTTCAAGTCCGGAAGCAGCTTGTCGTACCCCACGAGCGCCACATGGATTCTGGGGAGCGTGGTCACTAGGCGCATATTACCCTCATTGGTGACAAGACCCAACGTTCCGGAATCCGCCAGGGCAAAATTAGCCCCGCTGATCCCCATATCCGCTTCCAGAAATGCCGGGCGCAATTCCTTTCTTGCCACTTTTACCAGCTTGTCGATATCCTCCGAATCCTGTTTTTCCCGTGTCACAGTCTCAAAAAGGTCTCCCACCTGGTACCGGGACAGATGGATGGCCGGCAACACCATGTGGGAGGGACCTTCGTGCCGGAGTTGGACGATCCACTCCCCCAGATCCGTTTCCGTCACAAGGAATCCCGCCTTTTCGAGATGATCGTTTAAAAAGGTTTCTTCGGCTGTCATCGACTTTGCTTTGATGATCTTTTTCACTTTCCTTTCTTTGGCTATGCCGGCTATGATCTCATTAGCTTCTTCAGCATCACGCGCAACGTGTACTTTCGTACCGGCAGCCTCCGCGTTTTCTTTAAATTCTTTGAAGAGTTTTTTAAGAAGAGGCAGGGAAGCATCCTTGCCTGCGGCAATCTTATCTCTTATCCCTTCAAAATCTATACCTTGATAAACATTGGGGCGGTTTTCCCTGTATGTGGTATTGAAGTTGTCTAAGGCGGTACGTAAAAACTTGTCACCCAGGGCTTCTTTAAGTTGCCGCTTGTACGATTTTATATCCTGAGCCGTTTTGATCATGCCTGATTATCCTCCATGATGAGAATGTGAAGTTCCTGCGGTCCATGAACGCCGATGGCCAGCACCCTCTCAATATCTGCGGTTCTGCTGGCGCCTGTGATAAACGCCGTGTATGAGGGAGAATCTGTTTTAAAGGAGCTGTTCAATTCCTTTTCAAGGGATTGCGAATCCGGTTTGATCTTTGAAGAAGGCAGAACTGCTACATGGGTTTCGACCAGCATGGTCGCGATTCGGACATCCTCTGACGAAGAGTCTAGTACCAGGGAACCTGTTTCGGCAATTCCCCAATCAACGACGGTAAGGGATGTATGAATATTATTCGCATGTTCTCTAAAGGGTGGTTTAAGGAGTGTCAGTCCGGTATCTTTGCATTGCGTTTTTAAGACCCCGTATTCCTCTGAAGTCAATCCGGTTGCAACGACGGTTTCTCCACCCTGTTTTTTGGTCAGATTAGTAGCATACTGAGCGATATCATCGAATCCCTTCACACTTGAAACAAAAGCCTCAACGCTTTCAGCCTTTTCCTTCATCAATTTCAATAATTCAGGGTTTTCCATGGTACCTCCGCTTACGGTTATGGATGCTTAGGGCACGGTCAAAAATAACTTGGCATTTTTGCACCCCAAGGGCATTTGCTTCGCGGCACATCCCAACTTTACCATATCTTTAACCGATCTTCATTCGCAAAAGTCCTCGAAGTAGCTCACTATTCCTGCGGTTCTGCTCAATCAGATCGATTAAATCTACGGCAAATTTGGGCGCAAATTCTACCAAGTTATTTTTGACCGAGCCCTTATTTTGAAGTTTCTGATAATAGCCTGCAAATTGCATGAAAAAAGCAGGATAGCTATCGGTTATACTTTTTACGAGATGGTCAAGTTTTAGGATTTAAGTTTTAAGTCTCTTTTAAAACAGATAATATCATTAACATAAAACTTAACACCTAAAACCTGATGAATTCAACTTTTTACGAATTCATCATTCTTAGAAGTAAATCCTGCCGGGTCCATAAAGGTTTATGCAGTTTATAATCCGATAGTTGTATCCGGGTCAAGCCGGGCACATCGGGGAAATGATCTGCAATTAGGTGCTGGACAATTGGTAAGACCAATGATATACTTTGAAACCAGGAGATGTCAAGAAATAAAGGAATCTCCTTGAAATAGCGGTAACAATCTGATAGTCAACAATATATATAATAAAAACTTCATTCTCCCCGAACCTGCTGTGCGAAATGGCATATGGTCATACCA
Source organism: Deltaproteobacteria bacterium (assembly GCA_019309945.1). GTDB lineage: Bacteria > Desulfobacterota > Desulfobacteria > Desulfobacterales > JAFDFH01 > JAFDFH01. The sequence goes on along the minus strand of JAFDFH010000192.1, from coordinate 2,745 downwards.
TTATACTTTTTTGTCATTTCAGATCGGCATTGAGTGTTTAGGGAAGGAGGCATCATGTTTCCCCGAACGTTGATAAAAGAGTTTCAATCAATCCTGGGTAAAGAAAATGTCTTTGCAAATGAGGCCGACCTGGTCACCTACTCCTATGATGCTGCCGTCCTCGACCCGGTCGTACCCGGTGTAGTCCTTCGCTCTCAAACCGGAGAGGCCCTGGGCAAGGTTGTGAAATTATGCAATGAAAACGGTATCCCGCTTACGGTGCGGGGAACCGGGACTAACCTGAGCGGCGGAACCATACCGCTGCCCGAGGGGGCTGTCGTTCTTACAAATGGAATGAACAGGATCCTCGAAATCAACGAGCAGGACATGTATGCGGTCGTTCAGCCGGGCGTAATAACGGCCAAACTGGCCGGTTCCGTCGAGGCTAAAGGCCTTTTTTACCCGCCCGATCCGGGCAGTCAGACCGTTTCTACGTTAGGCGGGAACGTGGCGGAAAATGCAGGTGGCTTGAGAGGGCTGAAATACGGCGTCACCCGTGACTATGTTATGGGTCTTCAGTTTTTTGATGTAAACGGCGACCTTGTAAAGACCGGTTCAAGAACCGTGAAATGCGCGACCGGATATAACCTTACCGGCCTGATGGTGGGCTCCGAGGGAACCCTGGGTGTTTTTAACGAAATTATATTAAAATTGATACCGTTGCCCGCAAGCCAAAAAGCCATGGTGGCGGTTTTCAACGAAATGGACAGGGCTTCAGAAACTGTCGCTGCGATCATCGCGAGTCATATTGTCCCGGCGACCCTTGAATTCATGGACAATTTCACCATACGTGCGGTAGAGGATTTCAGCCATGTGGGACTTCCGACAGACGCTGCAGCACTTTTACTCGTGGAAGTAGATGGACACCCCGTACAGGTGGACGAAGAAGCCCAAAAGGTGAAGGACATCTGTCGAAAAATGGGCGCAACGTCCATCAGGGTTGCAAAAGATGCCGAAGAAAGGGATAAGGTCTGGGAAGCTAGGAGAAGCGCACTGTCGGCACTGGCAAAGCTAAAGCCCACACTCGTCCTTGAAGATGCGACGGTACCCAGAAGCAAGATTCCCGAAATGGTAAGGGCGATACAGGATATCGCAAAGGAATACGATATCTCGATCGGGACATTCGGCCACGCCGGAGACGGCAACCTTCACCCCACTATTCTCACAGACCGGCGGAATGAAAAAGAGTGGGAAAGGGTTGAATCGGCCATTGCCGCAATCTTTGATAAAGCGCTGGGCCTCGGGGGCACGCTATCGGGGGAACACGGAACAGGGATTGCAAAATCATGTTTTCTGGAAAAGGAAACAGGCAGGGCAACGATTGTTTATTCGCAACGCATTAAGGCGGCACTCGATCCCAACAATATCCTGAATCCTGGCAAGATCATCGGCACCGGTCCCGTATGAGTTAGTGGTACAAGTTATATCCATGGGTAGTACAAGAGGAGTAAAAATGTCTGAAGTTAAAGCGCTTGCAAGGCTCATGAAGGAACTCGAGGAACAACTCGTCGTCTGCATGAGGTGCGGCATGTGCCAGGCGGTTTGCCCGCTTTTTGCGGAGACCGGTCTTGAAGCGGATGTCGCCCGGGGCAAACTCTCCCTTCTCGATGGGTTGATGCAGGAACTGTTCAAAGATCCAAAAGGGGTTCATGAACGTCTGAACAAGTGCCTGCTCTGTGGTTCCTGTGCATCCAACTGCCCGAGCGGCGTCAAGGTTCTCGACATTTTTATCAAGGCCCGTGCTATTCTCACCGATTACAGAGGTCTATCCCTGGCTAAAAAGCTGATCCTGAGAGGAATGCTTGCCCGCCCGGACACATTCGATCGTCTTGTGGAATTGGGATCAAAATTTCAGAAACTCTTTACCAGGCCGGTAAATGAGACCCTCGGTACTTCCTGTGCACGGATTATTTCCCCCTTGATCGGCAACCGCCACTTCAAGTCACTTGCACCCGTACCGTTTCACAGTATGATGCCGGCGTTGAGTACTGACGCCGGAAAGTCGGGCATAAGGGTCGCCTTTTTCGTAGGATGCCTTATCGACAAAATATTTCCCGATTTGGCAAAGGCGACTGTAGAGGTGCTTACCCATCACAACGTTGGCATTTTTATGCCCGCAGGACAGGCCTGCTGTGGAATTCCGGCTATTTCTTCCGGAGATACCGAAACGTTCAACCGCCTTGTCCGCCATAATATCGAACGGTTTGATGAAGAAAAGTATGATTTCTTGGTGACATCGTGCGCCACCTGCACGTCGACCATAAAAAAAATATGGCCGTTGATGGCGGATAAAGATTCAAGCTATGTGATGAGCCGTGTCGAAAAAATCGCTGAAAGGACACTCGATATCAACCAGTTCTTGGCAATGAAGGTTCAGCTTGTAAAAGGAGGGGGCGGTGGAGAAATAGATTCAACCGCTGTTACCTATCATGACCCCTGTCATCTTAAAAAATCACTGGATATTTCCGAGGAGCCCAGAGATTTGATACGAGCAAATCCGAACTACAATCTCATTGAAATGCCATCTTCGGACTGGTGTTGCGGCCTCGGAGGAAGTTTTAATTTGCAGTATTATGATATTTCCGCTAACATCGGTAAAACAAAATGCGACAATATCAAGGCTTCCGGCGCGTCCGTCGTCGCCACGGGATGCCCCGCCTGCATGCTGCAGATCTCGGATATGCTGTCAAAATCGAATGCCCGGAT
>JAFDFH010000191.1 GCA_019309945.1 Deltaproteobacteria bacterium | reverse complement strand
GCCACAGCAGCACTGGAACGGGCATTGCATCGACTTAAACTGGTCGAAACCAAACGTTCATTGTAGAAGCTGTTTCAAAATTGCTGCGGCCTTTGCCTGAACCAAAATCTACCATTTCCGGATGGACAATAGTCTTATAAAAGGCAGATCAAAACATTTGGTCTGCCTTTTTTGTCATACCCGATTGTCAAGTAAAAATCCGAGTCCAGAGATCCCGGCTTTGGATTGCCCTTGGAAAGGGCTAAACCATGTACGTTTTTTATTACACAGAGAATTCAGAAGCCAGGAGAGTGCGGATGTCGCTATGCTCCTGCTTATCTTATAATACTGATTGAGCCGAAGGCGAAACCCTTATTCTGAATTCTGTCTCCTGGATTCTGTATTCTTGTCGACCCTTTTCACGGTATAGCCAACTGCCTCTGACCTGGCCCTGAGAACCAAGTTTTTAAACAAAAATAAAATATCAACGCTCCGGGATTATTAGAAGCGGTCTTGAAATGGTTTCTAAGCATGCTTTAATCGTAACCGTTCACGCTAATTCCTGACCCCCGACCCCTGTGAACGGATACGTAAAATCTTACATCAAATCAGCGAGATTGGAAAAATAAAACAGCTTGACTTTCGTTATTTTGAAGGACTATATTAAAAAAAATGAGGTGAAATATTGGATAACGAAATTATTTTTAAACAATTTGGAGAGCTTGAGAAAAAAATTGAGCGTTTAATGAGGGTTTGTAAATCTTATGAGGCGACGAATTTAGAATTCACTAATAAAATTGAAAGGTTAGAAGAGGAGCTTCGAGGCAAGGTAGAGGCAGAAAACAGTTATAACCAGGAAAGGGAATTGATTCGATCAAGGATTGACAATCTCTTGGTTAAATTGCCTGATATTGAGGAAGACTAACTTAATTTTCCAAAAAGAGTCGGTATCAAGAAAGGTTAATCAGCTATTCGTGGAAGACCTTATTACCATAGAGCTTTTTGGGCAATGCTATACATTTAAAACTGAATCGGAAGTTACAAGGGCTGAAGCGGTCGCCGATTCATTGGTAAAAGAAGTGATCCGGATTCAGGAAAAAGAATCAGGTCTGCTGTCAGAAATGACAAAGTTTACAATTTTGGTTTTGGCTGCATTGAATATCGCAAATGAGAATTATGATCTGAGACTGAACCATTCAGAACTATTAAGCAAAATGTCTGAAAGATCAACCGAATTATTGCAGTTAATTGATGCCGGTTTTAAGCTAAAGGTATAAGGTTTTTTAAGTGTTTTGTTTCCTTAATTTCATGATGTAGATTAATACCCTTCACTGGAAGATTTGGTTTAAAGTAGCGAAATTTATTATTCTGCCGGAATATGTAATCGAACCATTCCGATCATTATGATGGCTACGCTGTTGCGACCCCTACCGTGTTCGTGATTGGAAGAAGTTCTTTGACCCAACGCAAAGAAAAAGGGAGCTTTCACTGGTTTTGGTGTGCAAGTTCTGCTCGTACAGAAAAGCCTAAAGAAACTACAAGGCGCCCACCTTGATTTACTGGTTCAAAGGCCTTACAACACGGCACTTTGGTAGGGGTCTTCATAGGAGTTATGCTCATAATTTGTAATATTTATTAAAAGAATGGGCATATACGAAATATCACCTTGCCTTTCATTCCCTTCTAACGGATTTATCCCAGATTCATTTCATTTATAATTTTTCATTTAAGTTCGGACATTGCAACCGAGAGGATTCATCTTTTCATCAAGACGACACAATCTTGTTGAACCGCCATAGCGAGTGCGTTCTCCGTAGCTTGCTGCGGGGTTAGTGAGCGAATCTAAGGTCGGTTAAAATGTTTTACCTTAAGGAAGATTCCCTGCAGCTGACTACAGGGTGCGCTTCAATATAAGGGGAGATACAGAATGGTCGAATATTATATATTTATTGGCTTATTTTGCTTTGGAATAGGATGGGTCGTTTCATATTGGATGAAATTTAAACAATTATCCCAGAAGGTTAAAGATGCGGAAGATGAGTCGTCTCGAAGAATAAAAGATGCCCGGCGAAGGGCGGATACGATTTTAAAAGAGGCTGAGCTTGATGTAAAAGACAGGCTTTTTAAAATGAAAAGGGAATTTGATGAAGAAACCAAAGAGACTCGAAATGTGTTCAATAAGAAAGAAAAACGGTTGATGAAGAAAGAGGAACATATCGACTTGAAAATTGAAGAATCTGAACAGCGATTTCGAGACATTTCACGAAAAGAAAAACAGGTTTTAAAAAAGGAAGAAATTGTCGAAAAGAACGAAAGAAAATATAATGCATTGCTCCAGCAACAGCAACAGCAGTTGGAAAAAATTTCCGGTTTGACATCAGATCAGGCCAAGGATTTATTGGTCCGGGCAATGGAGAATGAGGCACGTCACGAAAGTGCCAAGCTGATCAAAAGAATTGAAAATGAGGCCAGGGAAGAAGCGGAAAAAAAATCAAAAAAAATCATGGCAACAGCGATTCAACGGTATGCGGCCGAATTTGTTTCAGAACGTGCGGTATCTGTAGTCCAGCTCCCTAATGACGAGATGAAAGGACGAATTATCGGCAGAGAGGGCCGAAACATTCGTGCCCTTGAGGCGGCAACCGGTATTGACCTCATCATTGATGATACGCCTGAAGCGGTTATTCTTTCAGGATTTAACCCAATTCGGCGGGAAGTTGCGAGGATATCTTTATTGAAGCTGATATCAGACGGCAGGATTCATCCGGCACGCATTGAAGATATTGTAAAGAAAGTCGAACAGGAAGTTGATAAGACCATTAAAGAGGCAGGCGAGCAGGCGGCATTTGATTTGGGTGTCCATGGTATTCATTCCGAGTTAATCAAGTATCTGGGCCGGTTAAAATTTCGAACCAGTTATGCTCAAAATGTATTACAGCACTCTAATGAAGTCGGTTTTTTGTGTGGTATAATGGCTGCAGAATTGGGCCTCAATCAAAAACTGGCAAGGCGGATGGGCTTATTGCATGACTTGGGAAAGGCAGTGGATCATGAAGTTGAAGGGCCTCATGCATTAATCGGGTCCAGATTGGCAAAAAAATACGGGGAATCTCCCGATGTCGTTCATGCTATTGCGGCTCACCATGAAGATGTTTCCCCGAATACGGTCTATGCGTTGTTGGTTCAGGCAGCGGACGGGCTGTCAGGTGCTAGACCCGGCGCGCGAAAGGAAATGCTTGAAAATTATATTAAAAGGTTAGAAGACCTCGAAAAAATAGCAAATTCCTTTGCCGGGGTCTCCAGTACCTATGCGATACAGGCTGGAAGGGAATTAAGGGTTATTGTGGAAAGTGAAAAGATCAGTGATGAAGACGCCATCCTTCTCAGCCGGGATGTGGCTAAGAAAATTGAGGAATCATTAACATTTCCGGGGCAGATTAGGGTTATAGTCATTCGAGAAACAAGGGCGGTAGAGTATGCCAATAAATAAGGGAATGCCTTACATAATGGCAAGCTGTTTTACAGCAATTCTAGGATGCGAAACTTGAAACATAATTAATTCAAGAGAGGGTTGTAATGGCGAATGTAATAGACATCTTATATGAGCGGGGCTTCATCGAGCAAAAAACGCATGAAGCGGAATTAGATGCATATATGGGAGCCGGCAATGTGACCTGTTACATTGGTTTTGATCCGACTGCATCCAGCCTTCATATAGGGAGTTTAGTGCCCATAATGTCCTTGGCCCATATGCAGCGGCAGGGGCACCGGCCCATCGCACTCGTCGGCGGTGGAACGGGGCTAGTTGGCGATCCGAGTGGTAAAACCGAGATGCGGCAATTGCTCACACGGGAAATAGTGACTGAAAACGCGGTCGGTATTAAACAACAGCTTTCCCGATTTATCGATTTTAGTGACGGAAAGGCCATGCTGTTAAATAATGCCGACTGGCTTACCGAATTGAAATATATTCCCTTCTTAAGAGATATCGGACGGCATTTCAGTGTCAATCGAATGATCAAGACAGAGAGCTGTAAATTGAGATTGGATTCCGAAGAAGGGCTAAGCTTTATTGAATTCAACTATATGCTTTTACAGGCGTATGATTTTCTGGTGCTTAATGATCAACATGGGTGCAGGCTGCAAATGGGTGGCAGTGACCAGTGGGGTAACATTGTCGCCGGGATTGAATTAATCAGGAGAGTCCGTCAAGAAACCGCATTTGGCATTACATTTCCGTTAATTACAACGAGCAGTGGTGCCAAAATGGGAAAGACAGCAGAAGGAGCGGTTTGGCTCGACCCTGAAAGAACCCCGCCGTATGATTATTATCAATACTGGATCAATACGGATGATAAGGATGTAAATCGTTTTTTAATGTTGTATACCTTTCTACCGATGGATGAGGTGAGGGAGGCCGGGGCGTTGAAAAATGCTGATTTAAATGCTGCAAAAGCAGTTCTTGCATTTGAAACCACTCGATTGGTTCATGGTCATGAGGCGGCTGTAAAAGCATGCCATTCTGCGGCACAAGTTTTCGGGTCGCCTGCAGTGCCGGGACATATCCTCCCTTCCAGTGATATACCAAGGAACTTGTCAGAGAGTGATGATGCTTCCGTACCTTATACGGTTATGGACCTGGGGGAGCTGGAAAAAGGGATTCCCGCGTTCAAATTATTCCGGATGGTTGGCTTGGCGGATACCAGCGGGGTTGCTAGAAGGCTCATTGTTCAGGGTGGGGCCTATGTTAACGGGAAAAGGGTTGAAACGTTTGATCAGATGATAACTGATAGCGATATTAATGGGTTGGAGATGTTATTGAGAGCCGGGAAAAAGCGATATCACAAGATCAAAATAAACTGAAAAAAAGCTTGATCCCCCATACAACAGCCTGTAAAATTAAATCAGGCTGATATGTTTGCAGAACGCCCCTGTTTTTCCCAAAAAACAAAAATTTTCTTGACAAAATCAATGTTTTTTATTATTTAAACAACTTTGTTCCTAAAAAATGGGGGCTAAAAAATAATATAACAAAAAGTCAGAAAAATGGTTGACAGGTCGGCTTAAATTATTATAAAAAGGTAAGTTCTGACCAACCGAGGTCATAAAACAGGTGACCGGTTTGATCTTTGAAAACTAAATAGTGACAGCTTGTGAGTTAGGTCTCATGTTATTGAGCTGTCCTTATTTTAAGGGCAGCACATTATAGTATAATTGGAGAGTTTGATCCTGGCTCAGAATGAACGCTGGCGGCGTGCCTAACACATGCAAGTCGCACGAGAACTCTTCTGCTTGCAGAAGATAGTAAAGTGGCGCACGGGTGAGTAACGCGTGGGTAATCTGCCTTCAAATCGGGGATAACATTGCGAAAGCGATGCTAATACCGGATAATATCTAATAAACTTTGGTTTATTAGATTAAAGGTGGCCTCTATATATAAGCTACTGTTTGAAGATGAGCCCGCGTACCATTAGCTTGTTGGTAGGGTAACGGCCTACCAAGGCAACGATGGTTAGCTGGTCTGAGAGGATGATCAGCCAC
>JAFDFH010000547.1 GCA_019309945.1 Deltaproteobacteria bacterium | reverse complement strand
GCATGAAAGATCGGTATGACATCTTTGGCGGCCTGCCGGACGCCATCGAAGACGACTGGATTGAAAGCATTGAGAAGTTGGAGGAGATGATGAATGAATACATCCATCTCCGCCGGCAAGCCCGCAATGTATTCGAGATGCGGTATCAGGAAACCATCGATCCTGACAAAGATCGCTGGGAGTTGTGTTCACGGGTATTGGCACGGAGGGATGTCGTGGACCGGCTTTCGGTTCCTTGGTAAGAAGACAGCAGAGAAACGTCTTGTTGGGGGATAGGGAATTCACTCGCATTCTATACGGGGTCTGCCCTTGACATTGGCCATTTTTGAAGCTGAAAAGTAAAGGCTGATAAAAAACTAAGTTTCTAGACACAAATAGGGACGAAAGACTGCTATCAACAAGTAAGCTTGGCGCCAGGTTTTTGAAAAGGCAAGATATCTTTGGTTCGTGAAGTGTTGGGAATGGCGAAGATTGATGACCATATAGCAAAGTCCAGCAGTCTGCGAACGGACAAGGACCAGAACCGCTGGTCAGCTCTGACCACACACCAGGCGCCCCACAAACTCTTCGTCCTCCTTTCAGTGATGGATCTGATGGCGGAGGGCATAATTACAAAAAACTTCATCGAGCCTTCTCTGGAACTACGGGACACATTCAATCGGTACTGGGCCGGAATCATGCCGACCGGATTGTGCATAAATACGCTCGTGATATTTTGAAATTCATATGATATTGTCTATTCTATTGGCAAAGATATCCAAAAACGTTATGCTATCATTTAATAATTTATTTTGAGGTGAGATACTGACATGAAATTAGAAACAGTTTTATTTGATCAGGATGATAGCATCGGTATTATTAGACTTAATCGTCCGGAACGGATGAATGCGGTTATTGAACAGATGTATCTGGATCTGCAAATAGTGCTTGGTCGTACCCGTAATGATTCGTCAATAAGGGCATTAGTCCTGACTGGGTCAGCCTGGAAAAGGGCGGATGGAGAGAAACAGGCGTTTTGTGCAGGGGCTGATTTGAAAGCACATGCGGCTGGTGAACGATCACCATGGCAAAGACGGGAATATATTTTTCTTGCCCACGAAACTACAAGATTGATCTATGAATTCCCCAAACCAGTGATTGTAGCGGTTAATGGTCCTGCCCGGGGTGCTGGAACGGAAATGGCATTAAATGGAGATTTTTTGCTCATGGCTGATACCGCGACAATCGGATTTCCCGAAACAGGTCTTGGTACTTTTGTTGGCGGTGGGCTTACATCCATATTACCCAAATTGATCGGTCTCACGCGCGCCAAAGAACTGATATATACAGGCAGAATACTTGATGGCAAGGCGGCCGTGGATATTGGCTTAGCTATGAAGTCGGTCCCTGTGGAACAACTTTTGCCGGAAACTATTGCTTTTGCCAAAGAATTGGCGGAAAAATCCCCAATTTCAATGACCTTTGCCAAGGAGCTTATACGGCTGGGATCTGATCGAGATCTCAAAACCGTGTTGCTGACAGAGGCAGAGGCAATATTGGCCTGTATGAATACAGAAGATTGGCATGAAGGGATTGCATCCTTTAATGAAAAACGTAAACCTGAATTTAAAGGGAGATAGAAAATGGGTTTGAGTCCGATTTTAAGCGCAAACTCCATTGCAGTTGTTGGTGCCTCAAAGGCGGAAACTAAAAATTAAAATACTGCTTGATGAAAAATTTGAGGGGGCGATCTACCCGGTTAATCCCAAGGAAGAGAGCATACTGGGATTACCGTGTTACAAACAGGTCTCTGATATCGAAGGGCCGGTTGGATTGGTTTTGATTACTACACCTGCTCCAACGATTCCGGCGATTTTAGAAGATTGCGGGAAAAAAGGTGTTGCAGGAGCTGTGATCATTGCAGGGGGCTTTGGTGAGCTTGGAAAAAAGGGCACGGCCTTCGAAGATCAAGTAGTAGATTTGGCAAGAAAGAACAAGATTCGTTTAATCGGCCCGAATACCTCTGGGATGATGAATCTCAAGAACCACTTAAATCTGGTTGGGTTGCGAAATGTTCCTAAAGGAAATATTGCACTGCTCACACAGAGCGGCAACATGGCACTGACTTTGATTACAGAAGCGGGGATCAAGAGCCAGGAGGGATTTTCCTACTATGTGGGGGTTGGCAACGAAGCCGATATCAAGTTCCATGAGTATCTGGAATTCTTCCAGGAAGATCCTGATACCAAAGCAATTCTCATGTATGTTGAAGGAATGCGTGATGGGCGTACATTTTTACAACAGGCATATCAAACAACGCGTATCAAGCCGATTATTATGCTCAAAAGTGGTCGTTCGGCCACGGGTAAACTATCGGCCGGTTCGCATACAGGGGCTTTAGCCGGCATATCAGAGGTTGCTATAACCGCCTTTAGGCGTGCAGGTATAATAGTCATAGAGGATTCCGATGAATTATTCCCGGCTGCCGAAACACTCGCTAACTTGCCATGCATTAGAAATAATAATATTGCAATCTTTACTGATGGTGGCGGTCATGCGACTGTTGCCGCCGATAAATTGACCAGCTTGGGGGTAAATATCCCGGAGTTGAGCGATAAAACCAAGGCAAAATTGCGCAAGATCCTGCCTGCGGCGGCTTCGGTGCGCAATCCGATTGATATCGCAGGCGGTGCCGACGCAAATCCGG
>JAFDFH010000546.1 GCA_019309945.1 Deltaproteobacteria bacterium | reverse complement strand
GATTGTCCTCCCGGCTCTGAAGCCTTTTTGCGATAATTTCGCGGCACCGGGAAATAGTGACAGGATCACGGAGATAACCTTTCAGCCCTTTCGCAAAATTCCAGTACATGGATGCTCTCTTCAGTATACTCATCAATGGATTTCCTCTGCATCACAGGCAAAAATCATCGTTCTCATTCTGTTCAGTCGCCTTTCGGGCCTGAATATATTGACGCCTTTTCTTTGAAGGGAAGCTGGGAAGCTGGGGTCTGACGAAGCGGGGACGAAGCGGGGGTCTGACCTCGCTATTCCACCTCTTTGGCAAATTTTAAGAGAAATTCCTTTTTATGGCACCGATGCGTGATGTGCCACACATACCCTGATATGAAATGTCGTCTCGCCCGTGGCATCTGAAGCTTATTCCCTTAAACCGTTATTTTTAGTGCCCAAAAGGTAGCGCTAAACAATATATTTGGTGAAAGATATACTCTATTCCCTTACTGAGGTCAGAGACCCCTCATTCAACTGGTGCGGTGCTGCCAAACACCAACCAAAAAGCTTCAAGCACAACGAAAACTCCAAAAAGGATCTCGATTGTCCGGACGGCTCCAGAGGCGGATTATGCGGCGATCTTGTACCGATGACTGACGAGCTTGGCTCAATCTATTCTCAAAACCTTTGCCCCCCGAATCCTTCTCGTCTTGAGTTCAACCAATGCCTGGTTGGCCTCTTCTAAGGCGAATTCCTGAATCTCGGGCTTGATACACATTTCGGCCGCCAGTGCCAGAAAGTCGCTCAAGTCTTTTCGACTGACATTGGCGACACTCTTGATTTCCTTTTCCAGCCACAGATGGATGGGATAGTCTATCTGCAGTAAATAGTTCTTGTCCATCTCTTCTTTGCGGATTGCGTTTATGACCAATCTTCCGCCGGGTGCTAGATTTTTCAAAGCTTCCACTATTGGTCTCCATACCGGCGTGGTGTCTATAATGCAGTCCAGCTTTTCCGGCGATACCTCCACAGTGTCCCCTGCCCAGATCGCACCAAGCTCCCTGGCAAACGCTCTCTGCCTCGCACTTCTGGCAAAGACAAAGACATTTGCATTCGGGTACCGATGTCTCACCATCTTCAGAACGAGGTGACCGGAAGCCCCAAATCCGGTCAGACCGATATTCTGACCATCCTTGAGCCCGGTTAATCTCAGAGATCGGTAGCCAACCGCGCCGGCGCACAATAGGGGCGCCGCCTCAACATCGCTAAAGCCATCGGGAATGCGATAGGCAAATCCTTCTGGTACCGTCATATACTGGGCATATCCGCCATTGGCATCTCTGCCCGTAGCCTTGAAGGCCTGGCACAGGTTCTCATTGCCTGCCAGGCAGAACTTGCACGTTCCGCAAGCCGAGTAAATCCAGCCGATGCCGACCCGATCTCCGATTCTGAAAGCGTTGGTTCTATTTCCGGTTGCTTCAACGCGGCCAACCACTTGATGACCAAGAACAACGGGCAAATGCGGTGGGGGTGTTCGGCCCTCAATCTCATCCAACTCGGTATGGCAAACCCCACAAGCTGAAACCTTCACCAGAATCTCTTCACAAGCTGAAACCTTCACTAGAATCTCTTCCCCTTCTGGGACAGGATCTGGCAGCTCTATCAGTTCCAGCGGGGTCTGATTATCTTCGAGACTGCAGAGCTTATTCAATACCATTGCTTTCATTTGAACTTTCTTTCAAGCCACCAGGGATAAAATTCGGGCATATCCGAACTCGGTTTCATGGTAAATTTTGGGGGACGTTTTTCATGAAATGCGTCCACGGCCTCTTTTGAATCCGGTTTTAATCCCAGCCAGTAAATACATTTTGACTCGATCTTATGGGCTTCCATGGGATGATCCGCCTCCAGCATCTTCCACAGAAGCTGGCGGTTTAAAGAAATGGATACGGCAGATGTGTTTTGTACGATTTCCTGTGCAATTTCACGGGCCTTTTCAAGCAATTGATCGTGAGGCACGACCTGGCTGATCAATCCCCCGGCCAGAGCCTCCCGGGCATCGAATATTCTGCCGGTATAGGCCCATTCTGCCGCCTTGCTGATGCCGACAATCCGCGGCAAAAACCAGTTGCTGCAGGCTTCCAGCGTAATGCCAAGGCGTGTAAATACAAACCCAATTTTGGCCTTTTCAGAAGCCAGGCGAATGTCCATCGGCAACGTCATGGTGATTCCAACCCCGATGGCGGCACCGTTGATGGCGGCGATCACCGGCTTTTGCATTTCATAAATCCTTAAAGCGACAATCCCGCCGATATCCCGATGGTTTTCCAAGGTGGCCTGTGCCTGTTCATCGTAGTCAAATCCCTCCTCAAGGTCATGACCCGAGCAAAACCCCCTGCCCGCTCCCGTTACGATGATAACCCGAACGTCGTCATCTTTATCCGCCCTGTCAAAGGCATCGATAAGTTCCGGCGCCATTACATAGTCAGTGAATGCATTGAGCTTTTCCGGTCTATTGAGGGTGATGATCAATACCTGGTCTTTGACGTCATATTGAATTTGCGTGTAGTTCATATTTTTCCTGTTTTCGTTGCGATGTTAGGGTGTTAGCGAATGAAATGATAGAAATGATAAGAACTCGTTTTCGATGTAGAATTGTATACACATGAAATGATTGTGTGTCAACGGGGGCAATGGACGGCAATATATAACGCCCATGTGTTTATGCGTTTATGGCAATCTCCAGGTTAAGCCCCGACGCTTCGGCAATGCCCCCCTGAACAAGCAATGCGAGCGCATTCCCCGTAGCTTGCTGCGGGGTTAGCGAGCGAAATACAAATAGTCTAAAATCCTTACTTGGAAGATTCCCCGTAGCTAGCTGCGGGGAGGCTTCAATCTTGACTAATTAACAACAATGGTCAAACGTAG
>JAFDFH010000545.1 GCA_019309945.1 Deltaproteobacteria bacterium | reverse complement strand
GGCATGGAAATACTGGGCCAATACGGCCAGTTGGAAAGGGGTTCCGGGTGGGCGGTTCTGGAAGGAACCCTGGCCAATATGTACATGAGCTGCCTTCCTTATGGGATTGGCGGCGGATCCAATGAGATCCAGAGAAATCTCATCGCTTTGTTGGGATTGGGACTTCCCAGGGGATAGTTAAAATTCACAGTTAAATAAAAGGACGCTTCACTGAGAGGAACCTATGTTTGGAAAAAGTTATATCTTGTTTTTAAATAAAATGCCCGAAAATTTATAAGTTTATAATTCAAGAAAATTATTGAAGGAGGAAAACATGGCGAAAATAAATATAGAGCGGGAAGGCCACATCGTGGTGATCACAATTAATCGACCTGAAGTTCATAATAGTTTGGATCCGGAAGCCTTAATTCGGCTCTCCGATGCCTGGAAAATGGTGCGTGATGATAACGATATCCGGGTGGCGGTGATTACAGGCGCCGGGGAGAAAACATTTTGTGCCGGCGGCGATCTTGCTAAGAGCATCCCCCTGATAACCGGGGCACGCAAGCCTGAAGACGAATGGGATAAGAAACTGTTGGAAAACTTTCAAGACATTTTGGAGATTGCCATACTGCGTGATTTCGATCCCGTTAAACCGGTTATCGCCGCAATCAATGGCGATTGCATTGCCGGCGGTATGGAGATGATTCAAGGCATGGATATTCGTGTGGCCTCGGACACCACTAGATTTGGACTTGCCGAAGTTAAAATGGGTCTCTTCCCCGGGGGCGGTTCGACCGTCAGACTGCCTCGCCAAATGCCTTTTGCAAAGGCCATGGAGATATTATTAACCGGCGATTTGATGCCTGCACAAGAAGCACTATCACTCGGCTTTATCAACTACGTGGTCCCGCAGGATAAAGTTATGGGAAAAGCGCTGGAAATTGCCAGCAGGATTGCCGACAACGGACCCATTGCCGTCAGACAGATTCGTGCTTCTGCCAGATCCTTGATCGGCTTACCAGAAAGCGAAGCACTGGCTAAAGAAAATAAATATCTCGTACCGGTCATAATGAGCAAAGACGCGAAAGAAGGACCAAAAGCATTCAAAGAAAAGCGAAAACCAAATTTTATAGGGGAATAATCGTCGCTCTTTTAATTCCAACAAATATTTAAAAAAAGGAATACAACATGAATGATAACCCTAACGTTGCATAAAATTTTGGTTTGTTAAGATAAATTCAGTCAAGCGGCCTTTTGGACGGCGTCGAGAAAATGCAACAGGTCATTGCGGACTGCACGGTTTGCACTCATGGTTAGAGTAAATTCGCCTTGTGGCCGCGTAAGACGTCCGGCACGTTGAATAATGCGATGCCTGAGAGTATCCAAGGTTTTGAATCCCCATGCTGCAGGGCGTTTGGGCAGCGCGCGAAGACCAGATGGCGCAGATATCATTTGTATTTCTCTGGACAGGTTATGAGCCATCATGGCGCAAAGAGTAAATACTTGGTTACCAGCCAGACGCCGGGTAGGAATGACACTAAGGGCTGAATGGTTTTTTGCATCGCCGAAAATGGCTTCCTGTGAGCCACGACCATTGTGGAACAGTACCACGGCCTTGCCAGTTGGTCTCAAAGTATGACCACTCATTGTCAATACGTCGCCAGCGTTTGCGCTGTTCGATTTTTCCCTTGAGCTCCGTAAGTCTTTCAAATGGAACCGATGCCGTAAACTTCACATGGTTGTAATCGAAAATTGGCAGGACTTTTTTGCTGAAAAAAGCGGAATCCATGCGTGATTCAAATGTGGCGCCTTTTAGTTTATCGCGTAGGTTTTCAAAACAGCGCATCATGAATTCATCGGCTCCGTTGGAGTCATGGACATTACCCGGGCGGTGAAGAAGATCAAGGAACTGACCGGTTTGTGCCACCGTACAAAAAAGTGGATAGTAACTGCGTGCACCTTTCCTGGCCTTATTGAATCCGACAGCAGTGCCTTGTGCATGCCCCTTAGTCGTGAGTACTGAGCCGTCAAAGTCTACGGTCAGTCGGGGTAGCCGTTCCCGAATAAGGCCTTCGATAACAAGGCCACGAGACAGCTCCCTATACTTTTCGACGCCCTCACTTTCCATCTGAGAAAGGGCACGGGAGATAGTGGAAACATCAGGCAATTTTCGTAATCCCAACAACCGAAGAACAAGGGGATCGTCACGGTAGTAATCAACTTCACGTAACCGTCGAAAGCCAAGCAAAAGATGAACAATCAGTAGCAATACAACAAGATGGCGCCCGAAGATAGGCGATACCTTTAAGTGGCTGAAGCACTTCTTCAAACGTTGCTTCAGGTTCATGCGTATAAATAGCAACTGAAATATCAACAAACCTGAAAAAGATGTTAGCTTTTGATCTTCAAAACGAATAGCCGGAATTTTGTGGAATTTTGCTTGAATTTGTGCTTTACTGGATTTCTCAAAACGAATAGCCGGAATTTTGTGGAATTTTGCTTGAATTTGTGCTTTACTGGATTTCACTTGCGGTGGCCTCCTGAATTTGGTTTGGATTACTTCTTCAAATTCCATTAAACCACTATTCTCGGGGCTCCGCAAGTATTTTCTTCCAAAATCTTCCATTTTTTATGCAACTGGAGGGTTGATACTTGAGAAAACGGAAGGAGTTCCTTTTTTCATCGAGGAGTTTATAAGATCTCTCAGAGATTTAAACATCATCGAAAAAAAGAATAACACCTATTATTTGGCAAAAGATATAAATGCCATGAAGATACCTTCCACGATTCAAGATGTCATCATGGCCCGTGTGGACACTTTGCCTGAAAGCGCAAAAGTGGTGCTACAAATTGGATCTGTTATTGAAAGGGAGTTCAGCTATAAGTTGATTAAACAGGTATCGGGTCTATCAGAGCAGGAACTGTTGACCCATCTGTCGGTTTTAAAGGAATCGGAGATACTATATGACAGAGGAATATTTCCAGAAACAACATATATTTTTAGACATGCCCTGACCCAAGAAGTTATCTACGAATCGATATTAACTCGGAAAAAAATGGAACTTCACAACAAAATCGGTCAAGTTATAGAGCAGTTACATGAAGATAATCTTCACGAGCATTATGGAATTTTAGCCGAGCATTTTATCTGTAGCGAGAATTTTGAGAAGGGAGCTAAATATTGCAGATTTGCTGGGCGGAAAGCTGAAAAAGCAGGAGCTCTTGATGATGCT
>JAFDFH010000190.1 GCA_019309945.1 Deltaproteobacteria bacterium | reverse complement strand
TCCGCCGGTAATGACCGCCACCGATCCTTTAATGTCTAACATCTCATTTCTCCTTTCTGAAAGCCAGAATCCGCAATCCAAAATCGTGCCTGAATGAACTTTTCATACAGACACGGGTGTCTTTGTATCGTAAAACTATGAGACCATTTCAAAACGCCCCTTTTGGCCTAATTTCTGTGTCAGGCTCAGATTTTAATCCTCAAAATACGCTAATATATTTCTGAGTGAGCCCTTAGTTCGTGTCCGCCCAGAAACGAGGATTTTTGTTCGAGATCAAGGCCTGCGAAGAATTTTACCACAGGCATATAGTTGCTATTCCGAGGATAAAATTTTGAGCATAACGCAGAGATCGGGCAAAAAGACCGTTTCTGGATGGGCACTAGTTCGTGGCAATCTCCACGCGATGCTCTTTCAACCATTCCGATACAAGCTTGCGTGCGGCTGTCTGGGGATCAAAGCTATTTTGCCAAATATCTGTAACCAATTGTTCGATATTGTTTCCTTTGACGACATTTTTCCACAGGACTTCCGAAAGCTCGATTTCGATTCTATGTTTCAATTCGTTCTTAAGCTGGGCCTTTCTGCGATTCTCCAATCTTGAATTTTCCTGAAGATGTTGGTGATGGCCCCAGATTCCCTGGTAAAGTTCTATAATGCCTCGATTAAAAGCTGCAGACGTCAAAAAGATGGGATGTTTCCAATCCATGGGTTTTCTAAGGCTTTCATCAAGCATTTGCTGAACCTCGATATTGCGTTCGAGCAACCCTTCGATGGCTCGCAGAATGTTTTCAACCCCCGGCCGGTCGGCTTTATTAATGACAAAAATATCGGCAATTTCCATCAACCCGGCTTTCATGATCTGGATGCTGTCACCGGATTCCGGAACGATCATGACCAGCACCGTATCAGTGGCCTGAGCAATGTCCAATTCAGACTGACCCACCCCCACGGTCTCAATAATGATAATCTGCTTCCCGCTGGCGTCAAGGATTCGGGCGGCTTCCTTGGTGGTTCGTGCAAGACCTCCCATAACCTTGCCTGCACTCATGCTTCGAAAAAAAACATCATATTTTTTCTTCGGTTTTACTGTCAGTCGGATCCGGTCACCGAGTAACGCACCTCCGGTGAATGGGCTGGAAGGATCCACGGCGATAACACCGACGGAATAGCCATTTTCACAAAATAATTTAACCAGTCGATCAACAGCAGTGCTTTTACCCGCGCCAGGGGGACCGGTTACGCCGATATAATAAGCATTTCCAGAATACGGATGAATCTTTTCCATGATATAGGGGGCGTGTTCATCGCCCCTTTCAACCATCGATATCAGGCGCGCGGTCGACAGTTTATCACCCTGTAGCGATGCTTCTATCAGTTTGTCAATATCGGCCATATATTGCCTCTTTCTATGTGACCGCTCCAACCTCTTTGATGATCACGGCCATGGGGGTACCCGGGCCATAAACTTCACGGATGCCTTTGTCTTTTAAAGCCGGGATGTGGTTTGGGGGAATCACACCGCCCATAAAGACGGTGACGTTAGCGAGTCCCTTTTCCTTCAGCAAGTCCACAACCCGGGGGCCGAGGGTGAGATGATTCCCGACCAGGGTACTCAGTCCGACCACATCGGCATCTTCTTCAATGGCCGCCTCTACAATCTGTTCCGGAAATTTATTTCCGATATAAATGACTTCCATGCCCGCATCTTTTAAAAATTGTGATACGAGATAAACCCCACGCCAATGAATATCTAGCCCTAACTTGGCCATCACGACCCTGAGTTTTCTATCCATAATCTTTGCTGCCTCCTATCGCTTTAAAGAGTTATTTCAATCCGTCGATTAAATCAGCGGAAAAGACCATAAGCCAAATTCTTCCCGAAAAAGCTCTTCAATTTCACCCAGTGTGACCAGGTTTTTAACCGCATCCAGACAATACGGATACAGATTTTCATCCGTGTGGCACTTATCTTTGAGAATATTCAGGCATTCCTTGACCTTTTGATCACTGCGTTCTTTTCTGAGGCGGTCCAATTTTGCCTTTTGTCTCGAGTAGGTCTCCGGATATTCAAATACCTCAATGGGGTTAACCGTTTCTTCTTCCGATTGCATATAGTTTACACCAACGATCTTCATATCCCCGCTTTCTATTTTTTTCTGGTATTCGGCATTATAGGCAGCGATCTCCCGATGCAGCCAACCGTCTTCCACCGCAGCAACCAGGCCGCCCACACTCTCAACCTTTTTAATGTAGTCAAACACCCGATTGACCATTTCTTCGGTCAGATGCTCAAGATAGTACGATCCGGCCAGAGGATCCACGGTGTCTACAACGCCCGTCTCGCATTGAATGATCTGCTGGGTGCGCAAAGAAACCAGGGCGGCCTCTTCGGTGGGTGCGGAATAGGCCTCGTCATAGGAATCCAGGTGAAGGGATTGACAACCACCGAAAACAGCGGCAAGCCCCTGGATGGCGGAACGGGCAATATTGTTCATCGGTTCTGTGGCGGTAAGGGTAACACCGGCCGTCTGGACGTGATAGCGCATCAGCATGGATTTCATATTTTTGGCGCCAAAGCGTTCTTTTGCTATTTTATACCATACTTTTCGACTGGCACGGCATTTTGCAATCTCCTCAAAAAAATCGTTGTGGAGATCCCAGAAGAAAGACATCCGGGGAGCAAATTCATCAAAATCCATCCCTCTCTTGATCAATTCTTCGGCAGTGGCAATGGCATTGGAAATGGCAATGCCCACTTCGGTGATTGCGTTGGTCCCAGCCTCCCGCAGGTTATATCCATTATAGCTGATGGGATTAAAGCGGGGCACATTTTTGCAGATCCACTCGACGACATCGCACTGCATTCGGAATGAAACGGCAGGCGGCAGGATTTCCGGAGCACTCCCCACACAGGTTTCCATAATGAAGTCGTTCTGGCAGGTCCCCGCAAGTTGTGTCCAGGGCGTTCCTCTTTGTTCGGCCACGGCAAAATACATTGCGGGTATCACAAGGCTGGTGCTGGGAAGGTGCGTTACAACGGAAGTGCTCACCGTTCCCAGGTCGATATCCGCAAAATAGGCGTCAATGTCCCAAATGGAGTCGACGGAGGCTCCGCACTGTCCGACATTGCCTTCCGCTTCGGGATCATCTGAATTGTATCCGCGGATGGTGGGCATGTCGAAGAGAATATTTACACCGGTGGCACCATGATCGAGTAAATATTTTATTCTTTTGTTACAGTCTTCAGGGGCTCCCAAACCCGCCAGTTGCCGGACAGTGAAAAGCCGGCCCCGGTACATGTTGGGATAAACGCCCCGAAGATACGGTGGCTTTCCGGAAAAACCAATGTCATCGGAATAGTGAATATTCTCAATATCCGCCGGTGTATAAATGAGCTTTACAGGGATTCCGGAATGGGTAAAAAACTTTCCCTCCATCTCTCTATCCGCATCACGCAAACTGTTGTTAAACCAGTCGTCATAATTTTCTTTGATCATTTTTACATGATCCTCACTGAAAAGGCATGTGCTTGCCTTTGTTTCTTTGGCCATAAATACCTCCTCTTAAAACATATTATTGTTATCGGTAATCAATTGATCAAATCCTTTTTTACTTTATAAATCAAATATTTACAAATTATTGTGTCATTGGTTTTCGGAATGACCATTTAAATACAGGTCTTGAACTTCATTGTTTTCACTTGTCGTGTACGAATCGATTATAATCCAGTGTACCATACTGTTTCTGGTCTTAAAAACAATTCGGGTACCAAACCGGAGATGATGTAAATAGTCTTTTCTTTGTTTTATTTCATTCTCAATAATATCCAATAGTTCTTCCATTGTGTGAACCTGTTGGCCGAATACCTGCGCGTTTTGGCGAGACTGCTATCCATTGCTCATGTTCAAGGATATGGGCTGCGGTGCTAAAAAGATCAATATGGGGCTCTTGAAGGCCAATTTTTCTTTTAAATTGCCAGATTCATGGATAAAATCAATCCTGAAAATATTCGGTCAAAATACGGATAAAATTTCCGGGTCATATGTTTTGGTCTGGAAGGATAAAAGATGGGTCCTTAAATTTGATTTTTTGTTTTTTATTCCGAGTTTATTGCGAATGTTTTCTCTGTGCGACTCAATCGTCCGTGGTGACAGACTCATTATGTCCGCTATCTCTTTTGTGGTTTTACCCTGTTTGACAAAATTTGCGACCTGGGTCTCGGTTGGGGTAAGGTTTAACAAACGAACGGATACCCTATTCAAAAACGGGGAAATAATTTCTTCCAGGTTTGTTTCTAAAATTGCTACATAGGTCTTCTGTCTCTCATCCATGCGGCTACTTTTCAATTTAATCAAATAGGGTGCGACCAATTCTTTTACATTGGATACGACATTCTGTTCAATCTCATCTTTATCTTCTTCTCTTCTTCTCAGTAAGATCTTCAGGGCGGCATTTAACTCCTCAAGATAATTCGTCTTCGTCTCCAGTTCCACCTCTCTTTCCTTTAAAATCTGCTCAACCTTTTTTTGATGGCTGATATTGGTGATCACACCAAAACTACCCGTATAGTTGCCATTATCATCAAGAACAGGCTGGCCCGACACAATGGTGTAAATTTTACTCTTGTCACTTCGAATCCATGTAAGTTCGTAGTGACCACGTTCACCTCTTTTGCGTTTGGACATTTGCTCCATAAAGATTCCCTGTTGCGCTCTCTCAAAGAAATTAAGAACAGGATTTCCAATGAGTTCGTTGTTGGCGAAACCCAGCATTTCACATAATTCTTCATTTACATAGGTTAAAACATAGTTTGCATCTATCACGAGCAGCCCCTCGTTCATTGTTTCCACCACTGTTCGATAGCGCACCTCGCTCTCTCGGAGAGCCTCCTCTGCTATCTTGCGCGCCGTGTAATCTCTGATGACACCCTCGATTGCAAGGGGACTGCCGGCGTTGTCACGGATCACAATCCAGCGGTCATGCATCCAGTGCACGGAATCATCATGGGGACAGATGCGATATTCAACCTCTCCGCCATCACGACCGGGGGCAAGCGAGTCATTTGACGCTTTCCGGACTTTCTCCCGGTCATCCGGATGAATAAGGAGCAATGTGGTCTTTTTGGTGCCGTAGCCATACTCGGCCCCGCTTCTATTTAAAAAGAGAAATTTGCTGGTGGGAATATCATAGCGATAAATCACATCCTGAGAATGCTGGGCAAACCTTTTAAAGTCTTCGGACAAACCGTCGGACGAATCTTTTGCTCGCGATTCGGACAGTTTTGACTCCAAAAACTTTATTTTACGTTCCAGTTCCGCATAGATTGGTTTTTTGGCCATCTTATCACCCCTGTCGTAGTCTATTTCAAACCGTCATCCAAGATGAATAGTTGAATTATATCTATTATCTAAAAAATAGCAAAATCTTTTTAACTAAAAATTAGGTAACGTTCACGGAACGTTGAAATTAGAAAAGAGAAATTGGAAATTTGGCCTTCATGTTTTTGTACTGTTGATGAACGCATTCAATTGGGGGCCGCGTTTTTCAACTATTGCCTTGTA